>DASYPG010000391.1:0-9757 GCA_036006885.1 Burkholderiales bacterium
TCACGTTCCCGGGCACGTCGTCGTAGAGCTGCGGCGCGCCCGGCTTCGCCGCCTCGCTCGGCAGCGTCACCGCGGGCAGCGGCTCGATGTCGAGCTCGACCGCTTCGGCGGCGTCTTTCGCCTGCAGCGCGGTCTCGGCGACCACGCACGCCACCGGGTCGCCGACGAAGCGCACCTTGTCGGTCATGAGCGATTTGCGGATCGGTCGCTTCATCGGCGTGCCGTCGCGATTCTTGAAGTCGAGCGCGCACTTGTGCGGCCCGTAGGCCTTGAGATCGTCGCCGGTATAGACGGCAAGGACACCGGGCATGGCCCTGGCTTTTTCAGTCCTCACGCCCTTCAGGATGCCGTGGGAATAAGAACTGCGGACCATCCAGGCGTACGCCTGGCTGGGCTCGTTCAGGTCGTCGGTATAGCGGCCTTCGCCGCGGAGCAGGACCGGGTCTTCGGTGCGTTCCACCGGCTGGCCGACGCCGTAGCGGCCCGCCGCGGGTTCGTTCGGATTTCGCATCGATCGATTATTGCAGACTTAAAATCGGGGACGGACCCCCATTTCTCTGCCGGAGCCGGCCATGGCCACCCATCTCAAGCGCCGCATCGCCCAGGAACTCACCGACGAGATCGACCGCAAGGTCCGCCAGACGGTCGAGGAGATCCTCGCCGACGTGAAAAAACGCGGCGATACGGCCGTGCGCGACTACTCCGAGAAGTTCGACAAGTGGGTTCCCAAGAAGCTTTCCCCTTCAGAGCTGGACGGCATTCTCGGCAAAGTCAAAAGCTCGACCCTCGAAGACATCAAGTTCGCGCAGGCGCAGATCCGCAGCTTCGCCGAGCACCAGCGCGCCGCGATCCGCGACATCGAGGTCGAGACGCTGCCCGGGGTGAAGCTCGGCCACCGGAACATCCCGGTCGAGTCGGTGGGCTGCTACGTGCCTGGCGGGCGCTACCCGATGGTGGCCTCGGCGCACATGAGCATCGTCACCGCGCGCACCGCCGGGGTCGCGCGGATCATCGCCTGCACCCCGCCGAACCAGGGCGCGCCGCACGCCGAGACCATCGCCGCGATGGTCCTCGGCGGCGCCGACGAGATCCACGTGGTGGGCGGCGTGCAGGCGATCGCGGCGATGGCGCTGGGCACGCAGACGATCACGCCGGTCGACATGCTGTGCGGGCCGGGCAACGCGTACGTCGCCGAGGCGAAGCGGCAGCTCTTCGGCCGCGTCGGCATCGATCTCTTCGCCGGGCCGACCGAGATCCTGGTGGTCGCCGACCACACCGCGGACGTCGAGATGATCGCCACCGACCTCCTCGGCCAGGCCGAGCACGGGCCGACGAGCCCGGCGATTTGCATTACCACCAGCCGTTCAATAGCAAATTCTCTTGAACAGGAAATTCAGCGGCAATTGAAGGTGCTCCCGACCGCCGACGTGGCGGGCGTCGCGTGGCGCGACTACGGCGAGATTATTCTCGTTTCTTCAAGAGAAGAAGCTGTAACCGAAGCCGATCGCGTTGCTGCCGAGCACGTCGAGATCCTTTGTGAGGATCCAAGGTATTTTCTGGAGAAGATGAGGAACTACGGCGCGCTCTTCCTGGGGCCGGAGACCAACGTGTCGTACGGCGACAAGGTGATCGGCACCAATCACACGCTGCCGACGCTGGGCGCCGCGCGCTATACCGGGGGCCTCTGGGTGGGCAAGTTCCTGAAGACCTGCACCTACCAGGAGGTCACGCCCGAGGCGAGCGTGAAGGTGGGCGAGTACTGCTCGCGGCTGTGCGCCATCGAGCGCTTCTGGGGCCACAAGGAGCAGGCCGACCTGCGCTTGCGGCGCTACGGCGGCCAGAACGTCGGGTTGGGGGCGAAGTAGAGTTTCTTCTACAGACGGCGATAGGCCGCGCGGCACGCTTCGAGCTCCGCCGGGCCGTTCAGCGGCCTGTTGCACAGCCGCGCCACGTCTTCCTTGCGCCGATGGTGCTCGGCGAGCGCGGCGCGCTGCATCGCCTCGCGCGCGACGAGGCGCTCGTGCACCGTCTCCTTGACCGCCGGCCCGCTCGGTCCGTCGCCGCGCGCGTAACCTCCGGCGAGCATTACGCCGAGGAGGATGGCGAGGGAGGCGACGACTTTGGAGAGTTCCATGGGCGGTGTCCGGGGCGGGTGTTCTGCTTCGCGAAATTATTTAGTTGTACGAATCGCCAGTGTGTCGATCGTCGAGTGACACGACCAGCGCGCGCGAAGCACGCAGGCAGGTTCGATTGGCGTCGGTACTCTCCCGACGCGGGCGCTAAGATAGGCAGAGGGAGAGTTCATTGAACGTCGCTTCGCGCTTTCGCCTCGACGGCCGCACCGCGCTCGTGAGCGGCGCCGGCCGCGGCATCGGCCGCGCCTGCGCGCTCGCGCTCGCGCAGGCGGGCGCCGAAGTGCTGCTTCTTTCCCGCACCGCCAAAGAGCTTGAGCAGGCGGTCTCGGAGATCGAGATGCAGGGCGGGAGAGCCAGGGCGATTCTCTGCGACGTCACCGACTCGCGGGCCGTGAAGAAAGTCTTCGCCGGGCTGGCGTCGCTCGACGTGCTGGTGAACAACGCCGGAACCAACGTCCCGGAACCCTTCGTCGAAGTCAGCGAGGAGCACCTCGACCGGCTGCTGAGCCTCAACGTGCGCGCGGCGTTCATCGTCGCCCAGGCGGCAGCGAGGACGATGCTCGCGTCAACGAATGGCTACGGCAAGGCGGTCATCAACATGTCGTCGCAGATGGGACACGTCGGGGCGGTCAACCGCTCGGTCTATTGCCTGACCAAGCACGCGCTCGAAGGGCTCACCAAGGCGATGGCGCTGGAGCTCGCGCCCCACGGCATCCGCGTGGTGTCGATCGCCCCGACCTTCGTCGAGACCCCGCTCACCAAACCGATGTTCGACAAGCCCGAGTTCGCGCAGTGGGTGCGCAGCCGCATCCCCACGGGTCAGATCGGGCAGGTCGAGGACGTGGCCGCGGCGGTGGTGTTCGCCGCCTCGCCCGCGGCGGCGCTGGTCACCGGGTCAAGCCTTCTGGTCGACGGCGGCTGGACCGCGCAGTAATTCGGGGTCAGAGCCCGATCTTGTTTTTACGTACGTGAAAACGAGATCGGGCTCTGACCCCGAATTACGCCGGCACGCTGGCGGTGCCGGCGAGAGTCTGCTTGCAGGCGGGATAGTTGCGGCAGCCCCAGTACTTGCGCCCGTCCTTGGTGCTCTGGCGCGAGAGCATCTTGATCGAGCAGAAGGGGCAGGTCGGGGTGAGGAAGTCGCCCTGGGTAGCGAACTTGAGCAGCTCGAGCGCTTTCTCCGGCGGCAGGGCGGCGATCTTTTCGAGCAGCGCGGGACCGTCGACGAGCCGGATGCTTTCCTGGGCGGCGAGATTGACGGCTTCCCGCGTGAACCGGCCCGCGGTGAGCAGCACGCCGTCGGCAATCTTCGCCGCGCCCATGGCGCGGCGCAATTCGCGCACCGCCCCGGCTCCGACGCGATAGGCGTCCCACGCCTTGCAGCGCGCGATCGACGGCTTTCCGCCGGCGCCTTTTTCACGCATGACGATGTCGACGCCCGCCCGGGTGCCGGTGCCGGTGATCTGCGTCTTGAAGCCGAGCGCCTCGAAGTACGCCGCGCAAAGCTCCTCGAAGCGCCGCCACTCGAGCTGCTTCAGGAGCTCCGGGCTCCATTGGCGCGTGTCGAGCTTCAAGCGCAGCGCCGTCTTGGTCGGCGTTTCCTCGCCGCGGCGCAGCGCCGACCAGAAAGCGGCGAGCGAACGCGCCGCGCCGGCGGCAATGGCAAGCGGCCTGATTGGCGGCATTACCGATAGTACTCTGTCCCCATCCGAATCTTCCGAATCTTCACGCCGGCAGCTTCGTAGAACTTGACGCTGGCGGCGTGCGCGGCTTCGGCGACCTTCCCGCCTGCCATGCGCAGGAACGCCGTCAGGACCCTGGCGCGCATGCGCTGCGCCCTTTTCCGATGGACTTCGTAGTCTGTCATGGTGGTTCCCTTCGAAAGTAGGGGCCCATTCTGAGAGGCATGCGTAACCCGCGAATTGCGTGCTGTAGCGGGTTTGTTTCTGAAAGAATCGAGATCGAAACGAAGGAGGAGGAACCGTGCCGAAGTCGGCTCCAATCAAGATGATGGCTTTTGTTCTCGCAGTAGGAGGGTGCGCTACTGCTGCGTGGAAATGGGATGGCACGCCCACCAACGACCTGCCGAGTCCGTACCGCAGCGTGGCGCCCTGGGGCAAGCTGCCCGAAGGGCACAAGTGGGGCGCGCTGAATGGGGTGGCGGTGGACAACGACGGCCGCTCGCTCTGGGTGGTGGACCGCTGCGGCGCCAATCCCGACGTGCCGCCCGGCGCCTCGCCCTTCCAGTACGACAGCTGCGCCGGCTCGAGCTGGGCGCCGGTGCACAAGCTCGACCCCGAAGGCAACATCGTGAAGAGCTTCGGCGCGGGCCTGTTCGTGTTCCCGCACCGCATCTACCAGGACCACGAAGGGAATATCTGGGTCGTCGACATGCGCGCCATGAACGAGAGGGAGCGACAGAAAAACCCGAGCGCCAAGCCGGCTGGCCACACGGTGGTGAAGTTCGACCAGGACGGGAAGGTCCTCATGACGATCGGAAAGCCCGGCGTCGCCGGCAACCCGCAGGATGGCGCGCTCACCGAGCCGTGCAGCATCGTCGTCGCGCCGAACGGCGAGCTTTTCATCGCCGAAGGCCATTCCGGCCAGCAGCCGAACGCCCCCGCCGACACCGTGGCGCGCATCTCGCGCTTCACGAAGGACGGGAAGTACATCCGCTCCTTCGGCAAGCTCGGCTCGGGCCCGGTCGAGTTCAAGACCCCGCACGACCTGGCCATGGACCCGCAGGGGCGGCTGCTGGTCGCCGATCGCGGCAACCACCGGATACAAATCGTCGACCCGGACGGCAACTTCATCGCCGAATGGAAGCAGTACGGCCGGCCGAGCGGCATCGCCCTGCGCGACGGCCTCGTCTACGTCGCCGACTCCGAGTCGAACGGCGTCGCGCCCAACCCGGGCTGGAAGCGCGGCATCCGCGTCGGCGAGGCTGCGAGCGGCAAGGTCCTCTACCGCATTCCCGATCCGCTCGAGATGAAGGGCACGAGCGCCGCCGAGGGCGTCGCGGTCGACGCCATGGGGAGCGTCTACGGCGGCGAGGTCGGTCCGCGGCAGCTCGCCAAGCATTTCCCGGACGACGAAACCCCGCGCCCGAGCGGGCTGTGGCAACACCGCATGCAGCACTAGTTGGCGCGCGTCAGGTGCTGACGGCTTGCGCCGCGAGCAAGAGCTCCTCCCAGAGGCCTGTGGCGTCGCGCCGAAACACCGTATCGACCGGCACCTCGAGCTTGAGCCACAGGCCGCGCTTCAACTCGTCGGCGAGCTCGCCCGGCTGCCACAGCACGAGCCCGGCGTAGTAGCGCGCCGTGCCGGGGCTGCGCTCGACCGCGCGCTCGAGCACCGCGGCGCCGATGGAAAGGTACAGGCCGCGCGCGAGCTGCATCGAGCCTTCGCCGGGACTCTTCTCGTCGCGGATGAGCGCGATCAGCTGCTGCGGCAGGAAGGGCCCGCCGGAATACAGCGGATCGGACGCCTTCGCGGCCGCCGGAGCGTCGAGCACGATCGCGAGCGCGTAATCGCTCGGGCGGTTGATGACGACGCCGACCTCCTCGCTCCCGTCCCGCTGCAGCACCACCACGGAGTTCGCGTACGCCGCGTCGGTGAAGGCCGGGTTGGCCACCAGCACCGTGACCCGCTCGCCGGGCTCCGCGCAGGCCGCTTGCGAAAGCCACAGCGCAGCGGCGCCCAGCAGGAGCGCGCCGACGTCTTCCTTGTGCATCCGTGCGGTCTTCGCCATGGTCCCCTCCCCGGTCGGTTTGATGGCCCCGACTCTAGGCAAGGCTTGCCAGGCCGGATGTGCGCTTGCGCACCGGTTCCAACAGGGCGCCCCGGGGGCCGCTTACACCCTGAAACACTTTCCCGTAACCGGTTTCATCCCGGTGCGCTAGATTGCCTCGTGGTCAAGAAGACCCTGGCTTGGGGAGCTTTGGCGCTCGTGTCCGCCTGCGCCACCGCGCCGCAGCGCGTCGAGCCCGTGCCGCTGCCGGCGCTCGCGTGGGGGGACGATTCCCACGCCACGCAGCTCCTGGTTCTCAACCGGGTGAGCTTCGGCCCCAACCCCGCGTCCTTGAAAGAGATCGAAGCGCTCGGCACCGGGGCGTACCTCGCGCGCCAGCTTCGACCCGCGGCCGAGCCGCGCCTGCCGCCCGAGGTCCAGGCCACCATCGACTCGATGACGATTTCCAAGCGCTCCATGGTCGACCTCGCCTCGGAGCTCGAGCGGCGGCAGCGCGATTTCCGCAACCTGCCTCCCGGCGAGATGAAGGGTGAGCGCCAGGCCTACCAGCAGGAGCTCACGCGCCTCGCGCGAGAGGCGGCGACGCGCATGCTGTTGCGCGCGCTCTATTCGCCCGAGCAGCTCCAGGAGGAGATGACCTGGTTCTGGATGAACCACTTCAGCGTGTTCCTGGGCAAGGCCAACGTGCGCGTGCTGGTCGGCGACTACGAGGAGCGCGCCATCCGGCCGCATGCGCTCGGGCGCTTCGGCGAGCTCCTCGGCGCCGTGGCGCACCATCCGGCGATGCTCGTCTACCTGGATAACGCGCGTAACGCCGTGGGCCGCGTGAACGAGAACTACGCGCGTGAGCTGATGGAGCTGCACACGCTCGGCGTGAAGGGCGGCTACACGCAGGGCGACGTGCAGGAGCTCGCGCGCGTGCTCACCGGGTTCCACGTGCGCGAGGGCGAGTTCCACTTCTTCCCCCGGCGCCACGACTTCGGACAGAAGACGCTGCTCGGCCGCCCGATCCGCAATAGCGGCGAGCGCGAGCTCGGCGAGGCGCTCGAGCTTCTCGCGTCGCACCCGTCGACCTCGCGCTTCGTCTCGCGCAAGCTCGCAATGCACTTCGTCGCCGACGATCCGCCCGAGGCGCTGGTCGAGCGCATGGCGCGCGCATTTCGCGCGAGCGAGGGCGACATCGCGCTCACGCTGCGGGCGATGTTCGAGTCGCCCGAGTTCCGTGCCTCGCTCGGCGGCAAGTTCAAGGATCCGCTGCACTACATGGTCTCGGCGGTGCGCTTCGCCGCCGACGACCAGGTCATCCCGCGCGAAGGCGTCGAGCGCATGATCAACGCCCTCGCCGGCATGGGACAGCCGCTCTACGGCCGGCCGACGCCCGACGGCTATCCGCTCACGCGCACCGAGTGGACCAGCCCCGGCCAGCTCGCAACGCGCTTCGAGGTCGCGCGCGGCGTCGGCTACCGGCGCGCGGGGCGGCTGTCGGACGAGCTTCCGATGCCGCTCTCCGACACCACGCGCCAGACGCTCTCCAAGGCTTCGGACCCGAGGGAGTGGAACCTGCTCCTTCTTTCATCGCCGGAGTTCATGAGCCGATGAAACGAAGAGCGTTCCTGCTTTCCCCATTGGCCCTGTCGTCGGTGAGGCTGTTTGCCGCACCCTCCACGTCCACGCGGTTCCTGCTCGTCTTCCTGCGCGGCGGCTACGACGCGGCCAACGTGCTGATCCCCCATTCGAGCGAGTTCTATTTCCAGGTGCGGCCGAACATCGCCGTGCCGCGCGAGGCGGTGCTCAAGCTCGATTCCGACTGGGCGCTGCATCCGGCGCTGCGCGAAAGCATCTACCCGATGTGGCTGCGCGGCGAGGCCGCCTTCGTGCCTTTCGCCGGCAGCCACGACCTCTCGCGCAGCCACTTCGAGAGCCAGGACACGATCGAGCTCGGCCAGGGGCCCGGCAGCGCGCGCGGCTACGACTCGGGCTTCATGGGCCGGCTCGCTGCCGTGCTCGGTGCCTCGCGCCCGATCGCATTCACCAACCATATGCCGCTCGCCTTCCGCGGCCCGACGCCGGAAGGCGCGAAGCCGGTTGCCAACGTCGCGCTCGGCGGCGCCGGGCTCAGGCCGGCCGCAGTGGACGCGCGGCAGAGCACGCTCATCGCCGAGATGTACCGCGACACCAAGCTCGGCTCGCCGGTGAGCGAGGGCTTCGCCATGCGCGAGAGCGTGATGCGCGAGCTCGGAGCGGAGATGGAGGCCGCCGGCCGCAACGCGATCAACGCGCGCGGCTTCGAGCTGCAGGCGCGGCGCATCGCGAAACTCATGCAGGGCGAATACAACCTGGGCTTCGTCGACGTCGGCGGATGGGACACGCACGTGGGCGAGGGCGGGCAGACCGGCCAGCTCGCCACGCGCCTCGAGGAGCTCGGCCGCGGCTTGAGCGCCCTCGCCGACGGCATGGGCAGCGCCTGGCGCGATACTGTAGTGGTGGTCCTCAGCGAATTCGGCCGCGCCTTCCGCGAGAACGGCAACCGCGGCACCGATCACGGCCACGGCAGCGTGTACTGGGTCTTGGGCGGGGCCGTGAAGGGACAACGCATCGCGGGCGAGCAGGTGCGCGTTTCTCACGGCACGCTGTTCCAGGACCGCGACTATCCGGTGCTCAACGAATACCGCGAGCTCCTCGCCGGCCTCTTCGCCCGCGCTTATGGCCTCGACGCTGCTCAGCTCGCGCGCGTCTTTCCTTCGGTGTCGCCAAAGGACGTTGCCCTTCTCTGAATTCGGGGTCAGAGCCCGATCTCGTTTTTACGTACGTGAAAACAAGATCGGGCTCTGACCCCGAATTACGGTCGTCGTTCGAGCGACCTCCACCATCGGCATCCGGCGGCATCGCGCAATCGCGTGTGCCGGTATAACGAACGCGCTGTCTGCAGCACATCAACCGGAAGGAACACGCAATGAACTGGGATCGCATCGAAGGCAACTGGAAGCAGGCGAAGGGCAAAGTGAAGGAGCAATGGGGCAAGCTCACGGACGACGATCTGGACCGGGTCGCCGGTAAGCGCGACCAGCTGGTTGGCAAGATCCAGAGCTCGTACGGCATCGGCAAGGACGAAGCCGAGAAGCAGCTGAAGGCCTGGGAGTCGAGCCAGTCCGACGATGGCTGAGCGCAAAGACGCTGAGCCGTGACCTCCCGCGGGAAGTGGGGACGCACCCCATTTCCCGCCGGCGCGCTGTTTTCCGGCATGATGCGCCGGCATGGAGCGCCTCGAACGCTTCTACAAGATCCACCAGCTCCTCATCGACCGCAAGACGCCGGTCGCTTTTTCCATTCTGAAGAAGGTGCTGGGGGTTTCCCCAGCGACGCTGAAGCGCGACATCGAGTACATGCGCAGCCGCTTCAACGCGCCGATCGAGTACGACCGCGAGGCGAACGGCTACCGGCTCGGCGAGCCGAGGCCCGGACCGCGCTACGAGCTGCCGGGCCTGTGGTTCTCGGCCGACGAGGCGTACGCGCTTCTCACCATGCACACGCTCCTCGCCGAGCTCCAGCCGGGGCTGCTCGAGCCGCACATCAAACCGCTGCAGGAGCGGGTGCGTTCGGTGCTCGGCGGCGAGCCGGCGTGGAAGGAGGTGGAGAGGCGCATCCGCGTGTTCCAGCCCGAGCGCCGCACTGCTCTTGCGGAATATTTCGGAATCGTGGCAACGGCGGTCTTGAGAAGGTCACGGTTGTGGATACGGCACTTCAACCGCAAGGAGAACCGCGAGACCGAGCGCGAGATCTCGCCGCAGCGGCTGGTGCATTACCGCGACAACTGGTACGTCGACGCGTATTGCCACAAGAGCGAAGGACTGCGCACCTTCGCGGTCGACGC
>DASYPG010000392.1:0-16923 GCA_036006885.1 Burkholderiales bacterium
AAGGCGAAAACCCTGGATCTGTCGTTGCCGATCCTCAGCTCGATCCTGCCCAGCAACGCGCTGCAGATCGAGCGCGGGCTGCAGGCGGTGATCGAGAAGGGCGGGAAGAAGATCGGCATCCTCGGCTTCTCGTTCAAGGCGGGCACCGACGATCTGCGCGAGAGCCCGATGGTGGAGCTCGCCGAGCGCCTGATCGGCAAGGGCTACGAGCTGCGCGTCTACGACCGCAACGTGAGCCTCGCCGCGGTGCACGGCGCGAACCGCGATTACATCCTGAACAAGATCCCGCACATCTCGCGCCTAATGGTGCCGACGATCGAGGAGGTGCTCACGCACGCGCAGACTATCGTCATCGGCAACGCCGCGCCCGAGTTCGCCGAGGTGCCGCGGCGCATCGGCGAGCACCAGACGGTGATCGACTTCGTGCGCGTGAGCGACTCGCGCAGCGTCGCCGGAGTCTACGAGGGCATCTGCTGGTGATGCAGGAAAATCTATCGACGCCGGCCCCGCGCCTGCCCGAAGCGGGGCAGGCGGAGATCGAACGCAAATTGAGCTTCCTGCTGCGCGTCTTCACCCCGCGCACCGTGTTCATGGAAATCGGCTCGCGCGACTGCGAGCTCTCCATCGGCGCCGCAAGCTACGTGGAGCGGGTGTGGTGCGTCGATGCGGCGCAGCGGCCGAGCCGGGCGCCCTGCAACCTGCGCTGGGGCGCGATGGGCGGGGTGCCCCTGCAAAGCATCGACGTGGCTTTCAGCGAGCGCTTTACCAGCGCCGAGGACGTGTGCCGGCTGCTCGCCCCGGGCGGCGTCTGGTTCGTCTATGGCGAGCTGCTGCCGGCGCAGATGTTTCGCGAGGCCGGGTTCTCGCGCGTGCAGTACTTTGCCGGGGGGCTGCGCGTGCCTGCGCCGCTCGCCCGCATCTCGCGCAGCACGACAACCGCCGCTTACAACTAGGTGGTAAGCGACGCGGCAAAGGACGTTGCAATGCGGCAGAAGAGAATCCTGATCCTGGTGGAGAACCTGCCGAGTCCGTTCGACCGGCGCGTATGGCAGGAGGCGGGCACGCTGCGCGACGCCGGCTACGGCGTATCGATCATCTGCCCCACCGGCAAGGGCTGCGAGAAGAAGCACGAGCTCGTCGACGGCATCGACATCTGGCGCTACGACCTGCCGAAGGAGGGCTCCGGCGCCCTGGGCTACCTCGTGGAGTACAGCGCGGCCTTGCTCCTGACGTTCGTCTTGAGTCTCAAGGTCTGGTGGAAAAGCGGCTTCGACGTGGTGCACGCGTGCAACCCGCCGGATCTGTTCTTCCTCATCGGCGGCTTCTTCAAGCTGTTCGGCAAGAAGTTCGTGTTCGACCATCACGACGCCTGCCCGGAGCTCTATGAGGCCAAGTTCGGAAGGAAGAGCCTCTTCTATCGCCTCATGCTCCTCCTGGAGAAGCTGACGTTCAAGACCGCGGACGTCTCGATCGCCACCAACCACTCGTACCGGCGCATCGCGATCGAGCGCGGCGGCATGGATCCGGGCAAGGTGTTCGTAGTGCGCAGCGGCCCGAGCCTCGAGCGCATGAAGATCGTGCCCCCGGTCGAGGCGCTGAAGAAGGGCAGGCGCTACCTGGTCGGCTACGTCGGCGTGATGGGAAAGCAGGAGGGCATCGACTACCTGCTGCGTGCCGCGGCGCACCTGGTGCACGAGCTCAAGCGCGCCGACGTGCACTTCGGCCTGGTGGGGGGCGGCACCTCGCTCGAGGAGATGAAGGCGCTGGCGCACAGGCTCGGCATCGCCGAATACGTCACCTTCACCGGCCGCGTCTCGGACGGCGCGCTGCTCGCGATGCTCAATACCGCCGACCTGTGCGTGAACCCGGACGTGGCCAACGAGATGAACGACATCTCGACCATGAACAAGGTGATGGAGTACATGGCGCTCGGCAAGCCCATCGTGCAGTTCGACCTCAACGAGGGCCGCTTCTCGGCGCAGCGGGCGTCGGCCTATGCGCGGCGCAACGACGCGCTCGACCTGGCGGCGAAGATCGCCGAACTGCTCGACGATCCGGCTCGGCGCGCCGACATGGGCGCCTTCGCCCGCCGCCGCGTCGAGAACGAGCTCGAATGGCGCCACGAGGCGCCGAAGCTCATCGCCGCGTACGAGGCGCTGTGGGGCGCAGCCGGACGCGCCGCGCGCTCGAGCGCCGTTTCCTAGATTCGAGCCGCGCCCGCGAGGGCCGTACCTTCGCCTGCCGGCCAGGATGATCCGGTCGACCTATTGACCACACGCCGCTCGACGGATGTGCGCGCGAGGAAAGTGACCGTAGTGTGACGATTTTGTTTGGCGTTCATGAAACGGTTGGGTATCCGGCGGGGATTCCATGCCAGCAGCTTGACGCTAAGCGTCAAGGTACTGCTGCTCCTCGTATTCGTCATAGTCACCAACTATGGCGCATGGAATCGGGTGGGGAGGCTAAGTTCGGCTCTGAGCGTGCTCGTCTTCCTTGCCCTCTGGGCGGTCTCGGTCGCGGCGCTGTTCTTCATTGCGTTCATGCCGCAGCGCTTGTCGCGTTACCTGTGGACGGCGGTGCTCGCCGTCTCGAGCACGGCCACGCTGTCGTACTCGCTGATCACCCGGGACTACCTGCGCCTTGCCGACGTGGAGCAATTGCTTGAAGTGTTGGCATTCGCCGGCAATGTGCTCAGCTTCTACGCCGCGCAGCTGCTCACTGCCGCGCTCGTCGGTGCGATCGGCATCGCGGCGCTCAACCTGCCGCCCTTCGCGCCTGCCGTCTCGGGGCCCGGCGCCAGGCGACTGGCCGCGGTGCTGCTGCCGTGGGTGCCGATAGCGGGGATCATGGGCGTGCTGTTGCGCTTTGGCGGCGAGGGCGCCGACGGCCTGCCGGCGCAGTTCACGAGCCCGGCGTTCGTCGCGGTGCTGGGCCTCGAGCGGATGCTTTCCGGCCGCCAGCCCAGGCGAAAGGAAGTCGCCATCGCACCCGCGGATGGACCGCGCCCGAGAAACGTGATCGTGATCATGGACGAGAGCGTGCGCGGCGACCTGTTCGACCTCAACCGCCCGGGCGGCACCCATTCCGGGCTGCTCGCGCACCGCGCGGAAATGGTGAATTTCGGCATCATGTCGTCCATCGCCAACTGCTCGGCCCAATCCAATGCCGGGTTTCGCTACGGCGTCGGCCGACACAGCCCCATGGCCGATCTGAAAACCAATCCGTCCATCTGGCAGTACGCGAAAAACGCCGCCTACCGCACGGTCTATCTCGATGGGCAGCGGTTTGGCGGCCACCTGCACAACCTGATGACCGAGGAGGAGCGCGCCCAGATCGACGAGCACATCCAGCTGCCTTCTGCCACCCCGCCCAGGGAGCGGGACATGGAGATCGCTCGCCGCGTGCGCCGCATCATCCAGGACAGCCGGCAGCCTACGTTCGTGTACGTGAACAAGATGGGCGCGCATTTCCCCTACGAGGGAAAGTATCCGCCCGAGCGGGCGGCGTTACGCCCGGTGCTGAAGAACACCCTGGGCGACCTGCCGCAGAGCGCAGACTCGGCGACGCGCGCCGCCTTCCGCAACTCCTACCTGAATACGGTTGCCTGGAACGTCGGCCACTTCTTCGATACGCTGCTCGCGGATCTCGACTTGTCGAATACCGTCATCGTTTACATGTCGGACCACGGCCAGAACCTGCACGAGGACGGCTCGCCCGGGTACGCCACGCACTGCACCACGGCCCACACCTCGCCGATGGAGGGCATCGTGCCGCTGGTGGTCCTTACGCAAGTCCCGGAGGTGCTGGCGAGGATGCGCGAGGCAGCGGGGAAGAACCACGACCGGGTGAGCCAGTTCAACGTTTTTCCGAGCGTGCTCGCCCTGCTCGGCTACCGGCCGGAGGACATCGCGCGATCGGCCTCGAGCGAGTCGCCGCTCGAGGCCGACCTGCCGACCGGGCAGCAGCAGTTCGCCTCGGTTTTCTTCGTCCGCTTCGGAAGACAGCCGGTATGGAATTCCATCCGTGCACGCATTGAAACCGCAGCGCGCGATGGCTCCAGTGTCAGCGCAGGTACACGTAGCCGTCTATCGCGCTGAAGCGCTCGCGCGCGACGCTCGCGCGCAGGTGCGACTCATCCTTGTACAGCGGGCGGCCGAGCTCGTCGACACTCGGGCACAGCTTCGGGCTGCACAGCCAATCGGCGGGATCGATCACGCTCGCGTGGACGGCTTTGGCGATGCGCCGCAGGCGCCCGTCGATCGGCGCGGTGAGCGCGGCGAGCTCGCTGCGCGGAAGCGGCACCAGCGCTCCGCGCACCTGGACCGTCATGGCCTCGCGGTCGATCACGGACTTCGGGTCGAGCACGCTGCCGCGCGGCGAAGACAGTATCAGGACCACGTGCTTGCCGGCCGCCGTGAGCTCGGCGAGCGCCGCCTGGAATCCCTGCAGCACCCATTCGGTCTGCGGCGTAAGAAACTGGAGAGGCTCTTGTTCGGGGTCGCCTACCCTGTAATAGTCGCCACGCTGGATCATGCCAACCCACGACGCGGCGATCACCACGGTGTCGATTTCCGGCTGCCGCGCGAGGCCGAACCCCGCGTCGACGAATTGGCTGCAGCGCAGGCGCTTGCGCTCGATTCCCGGCATCGGCGCGCATCCGCCGGAGGTCTTTAGGATGATGGTGTTGCGCGGCGCCGCCGCATGCTCGGTCAGGAGCTTCTCGATGCGCGGCCAGTAATGCTGCATGTGGCTGTCGCCGAAGAAGAGCACCGTCTTGCCGCTGTCGCCCACGATGACGCGGTCGCCGCCGTATTCCCAGTCGTTGAACGCGCTGGAGATCTCGCGCACCGGCGCGAGCGCGGCGGATTGCGGCAGCAGCCGGCTTTGCAGCGCCAGCACCCCGGCCACGCCGAGCGCCGCCATCGAGGCCGCCAGGGCCGGTACCGCGACACGCCTGATCGCCGGCACCTTGGGGAACCGCACCTTCTTCTCCACCAGCTCGTAGGTCAACCAGGCGAGCAGCAGGCTGAGCGCGCACAGCGCGAGCCGCACTGCGGCCGGCGCCTCGCCGTCGTGGGCAATGCGCGCATACGAGAGCAGCGGCCAGTGCCACAGGTACAACGGGTAGCTGACGAGGCCCACGAATACGAGCGCGGGCTGCGAGAGCACGCGGCGATTGAGCCAGGCTGCGGGTCCGGCCCAGATCAGGAGCACCGTGCCGAGTACCGGCAGCAGCGCCCACCATCCCGGAAAGGCGCGCTTTGCGTCGAGCAGCGCGAACGCGGCGGCGATCATCGCGGCGCCCAGGACGGCCTTGACGTTGCGGTGAGCCCCCGGCAGCCGCCCATAGTGGTGGAAGTAGGCGAGCAGGCTGCCGGCGAGCAGTTCCCAAAAGCGCCCGACCGGCAGAAAGAACGCCGCCCCCGGCTTGTAGAGCGTGAGCCAGATGTTGGCTGCGAAAGAAAGCGCGGCGATCGTGGCGATCATGCCGAGCATCTGCGCGCGCCGCCCCCGGAACAGGAATAGCAGCAGCGGCCAGACGAGGTAGTACTGCTCCTCCACTCCGAGCGACCACAGGTGCAGGAGCGGCTTGAGGTCTGCGGTGGTATCGAAATATCCTGCCTCGCGCCACAGCACGATGTTCGAGGCGAATCCGGCGCCAGCTGCGACGTGCTTGCCGAGCACGGCATATTCGTCGGGCAGCATCAGGAGCCAGCCCAAGGCGAGGCATGCCGCGAGCACCAGCACGAGCGCCGGAAAAATGCGCCGCACCCTGCGCCAGTAGAACCCGGCGAAGCTGAAGCGTCCGCCCTTCAGGTCATCGAAGATGATGCTCGAGATGAGGAAGCCCGAAATGACGAAGAACACGTCGACGCCGGCGAAGCCGCCAGGCGCCGCGCCCGGGAAAGCGTGGAACGCCACCACCGCCAGGACGGCGATGGCGCGCAGCCCGTCGACGTCGGGCCGGTAGGAAGGAAGCGCGGATTTCATCGCCCTAACATAGCTCGCCGAAGTGACTGCATCGTCCAGAGCAAGCGGCCCGTCAGAACTAGGCGTTCCGTCGAGCTCGAGGATCGCAACGAGGTGGCGCTCCACCTCAGGAGATCGCGAACGGGAAACGCGCCTCGATCTTCACCACGCGGCGCTCCGCGATGGCGCGCTGCGCGGCGATCACGGCCTGCGCCGACACGAGAAAGCTTTCGCTGTAGTCCGCGGCCCCGGGCGCGCCGCTGAACTGCGCGACCATGGCCTGCAGCATCGCGCGCTGGCCGGCGTCGGGCTGGAGCTGGCGCATGCCGCCGCCGCGGCCGCCACGCAGCACGAGGCGCCGGAATCCGGTGATCTGCGCCGATCGTCCGCCGCCCAGGATGTCGATGGTCTCCCGCTCCCAGCCCTGCTGGCTGCCGCAGACGTAGTGCACTACCCCGAGACCGCCGTTGGCGAAGCGCACTGCGACGGCCCAGCTCTCCTCCTGGCGCGCGGGATCCGGGGTGGCGAAGGCCGAGAACCTCGACCGGCAGGCTGCGCGCGAAAAAGAGGGCGAGATCGATGAAATGGCAGACGCCGCATCGAGGCTCACGCCCGCCGGAACGCGCACCACCAGGTTCCTGGGCACGGCGTTGTATTCGGCATGCGTCGCGACGCCTTCGCCGATGCACGCGACGCGCTCACTGACGTGGAACTCGTCCACTTCGGGGCCGACCGCGACGACGGTTCCCGCGCAGCTGTAGCCGAGGCTCGTCGGCGCCTTGAGACGCTCCTTCACCTTGCGCAGCGTCGGCACCAGGCCCTGCTCGCGCAGGGTGTTGAGCACCAGCTTGACCTTGGTCGGGACGCTCCTTCGCCTTCTGCACCAGGTTCATGCGCGCCTGCGACACTTTCATCTTCTCGGTGGCCACGCTGACGAATGAATAGTGATTGCGCACAAGGACATCGCCGGCGCCGAGCGCCGGCATGGGCACTTCGCCGATATCGAGCGCGCCGTTTCGGAGGTAATGGCGGAGCTGCTTCATGTCGTTCCAGGGAGCCGGGGGAGGTGCAAACTTATCCGCCCGCGATGACAGCAGCAGGCCATGCGCCGAGGCGCCCAATGCCCTGAACGGACTACTGCCGCGCGGCGGTGCTACGTTTCTCGGCGCGGCGTTCGTTGTCAGAATGGCGCCCATGAAAAAAATCGGCCGCTGGTTGCTGCGCGTCGGCAGCATTGCCATCCTCGGCGTGGTCTATGGCGGCGCGTGGCTCCTCTGCAGGGCGCTGAATCGGCGCGGGCAGGGGGCGACCCGGCGTTCGGGCTGCATCCTCGCGATCGGCACCTTCCACAACCCGAATTGGATCCAGTCGCACATCCGGCCGCTCGCGCGCAGCGGCATCGGCGAGGTGATCGTCGTGTGCGACAGCGAAGTCAGCGCCATGGCGCCGGCACCCATCCCCCAGGTGCGCTTCGAATGCCCGCCGCCCTGGATGTCGGCGGTCCTGACTCGCGCCGGAGCGAAATTCATCTGGTCCCTGCGCTGCGCGCTGCGCTACCGGCCCGACCTGTACATGGGGTACCACATTTTTCCGGCCGCGGTGTCGGCGCTGGTCGTGGCGCGCCTCTTCAACCGGCCGGCCTGCTACCAGGACACCTCCGGGCCGCTCGAGCTGGAGGGCGGCGGCTGGCACGCCGAGAATCCGCTGCTCGTGGCCCTGCAGCGCCCGTCTCGCCTGATCGAGCGCGCGGCCGCCGCAGTGGTGCGCGAGTTCGACTCGGTCGTGGTGCGCGGCAGCGGCGCCGAGGCCTATATCCGCCGCATCGGTTATGCCGGCAGCATGGCGACCATCACGGGCAGCGTGGAGCCCGCGGGCGAGTGGCGCGACTTCGCCTCACGCACGATCGACATCGTCTTCGTCGCCAGGCTGACCGAGTACAAGAGGCCCGACCGCTTCATCGCCGCGCTCGCCGAGGTGGCGAAGGCGCACCCGGAAGTCCGCGCGGCGATGATCGGCGACGGACCCGATGCCCCCGCCCTGAAGGCGCAGGCGCAAGCGCTCGGCATCGCATCGAACCTCGAGTTCTTGGGCAAGCGTTCCGACGTCGACCAGCTCCTGGCGCGCTCGCGGGTGTTCCTGCTGACCTCGCGCTGGGAAGGGCTGTCGATCGCGATGCTCGAGGCGATGGCGGCCGGGGCGGTGCCGGTCGTGGCAGACGTCGGCGATCTGGCCGATCTGGTGGAGAACGGCTCGACCGGGTTCGTCGTGGCGCCGGACGATATCGCGGGATATGCGCGCGGCTGCCTGCGGGCGCTTTCCAGCGAAGCGGCATGGACTGCCTTGTCGGGGCAGGCGGCGAGCTCGTCGCTCGCGCGCAGCGGAATCGATGCGATCGCGCGGCGCTGGGACCTGCATCTGCGCGCCGTGATCGCCGGCGAGCGCCAGGGCGGCCTGGCCAAGGAAAACATCGGCGCCTGACGCTTTTCGGCCCCCGCCACCCGGCTCATGGCCGCGCTGCAAGAAACCGGCTGACGCCGCTTTTATCCTACGTCCGACGAGGGCAAGAGACGAGACAAAGAGACATGATCGTCGCCATCCACCAGCCGCATTACCTGCCGTGGCTCGGCTACCTGCACCGCATGGCGCAGGTGGACCAGTTCATCGTGCTGGACCACGTGCAGTTCGAGCGCCGCAACCGCCAGAACCGCAGCCAGATCCGGCTCGACGGCGAAGCCCGCTGGCTGACCGTGCCGGTGGCGCAGCACTCGCAGAAGGAGCGTATCGTCGACAAGCTGGTCGACAACGAGGACCCGCGCCTGTGGGGACCGATCCATTTCGCCACCCTGCGCCACGCCTATCGCGAGGCGCAGCATTTCAGCACCTACGCCGCCGCGTTGCGCGCGATTCTCGAGGCCCGCTGGGAGCGCCTGGTGGACCTCAATCGCGCGATGCTCGAGTTCCTGCGTGACGCGTTCGAGATCCGCACTCCCCTCGCGCGCAGCTCGGAGCTCGCCGCGGACGGGGCGAAATCCGACCTGATCCTGAACCTGTGCCGCGAAGTGGGCGCAGAGCGGCTGCTCGCCGGCCTCGGCGGCTCGCGGCGCTATCTCGACGTCGAAGCCTTCGCAGGCCAGGGAGTGCGCGTCGAGTGGCACCAGTTCGCGCACCCTGAGTACCCGCAGTGCGGCCCGCAGCCTTTCATTCCCGGGCTCGCCGCGCTCGACCTGCTGTTCAACTGCGGCCCCCGCAGCCGCGCCATCCTGCTGCAGGAAACCGCCGCGCCGCAGGTGCGTGCGGCGGCCTGAACGGTGTTCGCCTAGCGTGCAGCGATGAGGGTACTGTTCGTCATCAGCGGCCTCGCCTTCGGCGGCGCCGAGCGCCAGGTCATCTTGCTTGCCAGGGAGCTCGGCCGCCTGGGGCACAAGGCGAGCATCTACACGTTGACCTGCGACGCCAGCCGGATCGACGAGCTGGCGGGAAGCGACGTCGAGCTGCTCATGGATCAGAAGCGTCAGAAGCTCGACCTGGCGGTGATCGGGCGCCTGCGCCGGCATATTCGCAGCTGGCGCGCCGACATCGTGCATGGCTTTCTCTTCGACGGCAATCTGTACTCGCGCCTGGCTGCATGGGGGATGGGAATCCCGGTCCTGAACGCGGAGCGAAACGACAACTACGACCGCGACATCAAGCGCCTGCATCGCGCCTGCTACCGCCTCAGCTCGATGCTCTGCGACGGCGTCGTCGCCAACTCGCACGCCGGCGCCGAGTTCGCGCGCCGCCTGCACCGCCTGCGCGGAGCGGCCGACGTCGTCTGGAACGGAATCGACCTGCGCGAAGTCGATGCGCGCCTGGCGCGCGGCGGGCGGCCGGCGCACGAAATCTTTCCCGGCGCGGATCTCAAGCGCATTTGCATGGTGGCTGCGATCAGGCCGCAGAAGGACCACGCTCTCGCGCTGCGCGTGCTGCGCCGGCTGGTCGAGCGCGACCCCTCCTGGCGCCTGATCTGCGTGGGCGACGAGCAGTCGAACCTGTACCCCGGCTACAAGGCGCAGGTCATGGCCGAGCGCGCTCGCCTGCAGCTCGAGCCGTTCGTGAAATTCGTCGGCAACCGCCGCGACGTCCTCGAGATCGTGGCTTCCAGCGATCTCGCGCTCCTCACCTCGCTGTACGAGGGCTTCCCGAACGCCGTGCTCGAGGCCATGGCCTGCGGCACGGCCGTCGTCAGCACGGAATACTCCGATGTGCGGCGCATTCTTCCCGTGGCCGAGTCGGTCGTGGGGTCGCGCAGCGAGAGCGATATCGCCGCGGCGGTGCTGAGCTGCCATGGCCGCCGCCTGGAGATCGCGCGGGCGCAGCGCCGCTGGGTCGAGCAGCACGCCACCGTGGCGGCGAGCGCGGCGGCGCTGCTGGGCGTCTACGCAAAGTACCTCGTCCGGGCTGCGGTCCCGTTGCCCGGCGGAAAAGGGGCATAGATGAAAGTGCTTTTCGTGGTCAGCGGCCTGGGCGGCGGCGGAGCCGAGGAGCAGGTCATCCTGCTCTCGAAAGAGCTCGCCCGCCTCGGCCATCAGGCGGGCATCTACTGCCTGAGCCGGCGCACCGAGCGCCTGCACGAGCTTGCCGGAAGCGGCGTCGAAGTGCTCGTCGACGACAAGCGCGGGCCGGTCGACCTCGCCGTGCTGTGGCGTCTGCGCCGGCATGTCCGGGGCTGGCGCCCCGACCTGGTGCACGCCTTCGGCTACGACGCCGATGTCTATTCGCGGCTGGCGGGCCTGGGAGCGGGCGCGCCGGTGCTCAATTCCGAGCGCACCGACGATCAGCGGGTGTCGCGCGTGCAGGGCCTGGGTTATCGCCTCACTCGCGCCCTGTGCGACGGCATCGTCGCGAACACCCGGGTCGGGGCCGAGTTCGCGCGGCGCTTGCATCGTTTGAGCGAAGACCGGATCGACGTGCTGTGGAACATCGTCGACCTGAGTGCGATCGATGCCCGCGTGGCGCGCTCGCCGCAGCCGGCCCGCGAGATCTTTGCGGGGCCGGACCTCAAGCGCCTGTGCATGGTCGTGTCGCTCAGTCCGGTGAACGACCACCCGCTTGGTTTGCGCGTGCTGAAGCGGCTGGTGGACGAGGATCGTTCGTGGCGGCTCATCTGCGTCGGCGAGGAGCCTTCACAGTACCGCGGCTACAAGGCGCAGCTGCTGGCCGAATGCGACCGGCTCGGCCTCGCGCCTTTCGTCAAGTTCGTCGGCCACCGCAGCGACGTGATCGAGCTCATCGCGTCGAGCGAACTCCTGCTCCTCACCTCCAAGCACGGCGGCTTCCCGCTGGTTGCGCTGGAAGCCATGGCGTGCAACACGCCGGTCGTCAGCACCGACTGGGGCGATGTACGACCGCTCCTTCCCGTAGCGGAGCAGGTGGTCTCGTCACGCGACGAAGGCGCAATCGCGGCGGCGGTCCGCGATTGCCATCGGCGCCGGGCCGGGATCGTGGATGCGCAACGCCGTTGGGCCGAGGAGCGCGGAACGGCGTCGTCGTCGGCCGCCACCCTTCTCGCGGCCTACGTCAGATACCTCCCGCTCTCCCTGAGGCGCGAGTTGGCAGCGCATTCCTGAGGCCCGCATGTGCGGAATCGCGGGCTACGCAGTCAGTAAAGGCGATGTCGAGCCCTGGGCCGGGGACCTGGAACGGGCGGTAGAGGCGCTTCATCACCGCGGCCCCGACGACAGTGGCCTCTGGTTCGCACCGGGCCGCTGCGTCGGTTTCGGCCATCGGCGCCTGTCGATCCTGGATCTCAGCCCGCTGGGCCACCAGCCGATGGTGTCCGCGTGCGGCAACTGGGTGATGGTGTTCAACGGCGAGGTCTACAACTTCAAGGAGATCCGCGCGGCGCTCGAGCCGCTCGGACACCGCTTCGCCGGCACCGGCGACTCCGAGGTGATCCTCGCCGCGTTCGCGCAATGGGGCGCGGAGGCGGTGAGCCGCTTCTTCGGCATGTTCGCCATCGCGCTGTGGGACCGGCGCAAGCGCGAGCTGCATCTCATCCGCGACCGCCTCGGCGTCAAGCCTCTTTACTACCGCTGGGACGGCCGGGTGCTGTGCTTCGGCTCCGAGCTGAAGGCGCTGCGCGCGTTCCGCGCCTGGGACGCGCAAATCGATCCCGATGCGTTGAACGACTACCTGCGCTACAAGTACATCAACGATCCGCGCTCGATCTACCGGCAGACGTTCAAGCTGCCCCCCGCGCACCGCGCGGTGCTCGACGAGCGCGGCCGCCTCCAGGTCCATCGCTACTGGAATGTCCTCGACCACGCCGGCCGGCGCCAGGGCCGCGGCGAGGAAGAGCTCGCCGATGAGCTCGAGGCGCTGATGATCGACGCCTTCCGCTACCGCATGATCGCTGACGTGCCGGTGGGCGTGTTTCTTTCCGGCGGTGTCGACTCCTCGGTGGTCGCCGCGATCCTGCAGAAGCACGGCGGCCAGAGGCTGAAGACCTTCACCATCGGCTTCGACGATCCGCGGTACGACGAGTCGGCCTTCGCCGGCGCGGTGGCGGCGCACCTGGGCACCGAGCACCATTGCAGGATCCTCAACGAAGGCCGCGCCAAGGAGCTGCTGCCGCGCTGGGGCGATCTTTACGACGAGCCCATCGCCGACGCCTCCGGCATTGCCACGCTCATGGTGTCGCAGGTGGCGGCCGAGCAGGTCAAGGTGGTGCTTTCGGCCGACGGCGGCGACGAGCTGTTCAGCGGTTACGAAGGCTACACGGCGATGCTGTCGCAGTGGCGCTGGATCAAGGACGTTCCGCAGCGGTTGCGCGATTTCACCGCCACAGCCTTCAACGGCCTGGGCGTCGCGCAGCTCGACAGCTTTTTCGCCGCCCGCTCCGGCGCCGCGGTGGGCCAGCTCGTAGCGCCTGTGATGGCGCGCGTGGCCAAGTTCGGCGCGCGCGTCGATTCACGCGGCGTGGGAGAGCTCTCCGACCGGGCGATGGCTCTGTTCGCGCGCGAGGAGCTCGCCCGGCTCACCGGCCGCGGCGCGCCGACGCGCGAGCTCGCCGACCGGTATCCGGGGCTCGACGGCGAGAAGCTGTGCCTCTGGGACTTGCACAACTACATGCCCGGAGACGTGCTGGTGAAGGTCGACCGCGCCACCATGGCGGCGAGCATCGAGGGCCGCGAGCCGCTGATCGACCACCGCCTGGTCGAGTTCGCGTTCTCGCTGCCTTTCGGCATGCGCCGCGGGGCGCTCGGGGCGAAGCATCTTCTCAAGAAGGTGCTGTATCGCTACGTGCCGCGCGCCATGGTCGAGCGGCCCAAGCGCGGCTTCGGCGTACCGGTCGAGCGTTGGCTGGCCGGCGATCTGCGCGGCTTCGTCGACGAGCACCTCGAGCCGCAGCGGATCGCGCGGCAGGGCCTGTTCAACCCCCAGATGGTGCGCGACTACGTGAGGCGGCTCGATGCGGGCGACCCGAGCGTGCGCGAGCGCGTTTGGTCGCTGGTGGCGTTCCAGATGTGGTACCGGCGCTGGATGGCTGCGACGTAGTCCTTCCGGCATATGCGACGGACTATCCCGTCGCATGGTCCGAGCTTCCAGGCTCATTGCACGATCGCGGAGTATTGCGCGTACCCCGGCTACGCTTCGGACCTTCGCGCCCCGACTATTTCGCAGGAAAAGTGATCTATGAAGCGCTACATGACGTGCGTCGGTGTCTGGTTGCTTGCGGGCATGCTGGTTTCCTGCGGCGGAGGCGGCGATAGTCCCGGCGCCGGCATGCCGCCCGGAAGCACCAGCACGCCACCCGGAGACACCGGCGCGCCACCCGGAGGCACCGACCCTGGCGCAGCGGCCTCCGCAACGCTGCGTGTCGAGGAATCCGACGTGGCGGCGGTGAGCATGAGTGGCGCGTGGTCGCCGAGCGACTCGCGTGGCGGCTGGAGCGGAGGCGCTGCCGTGCAATCGACCCAGCCGGGAGCGATGGCTTCATTCACCTTCACCGGGACCTCGGTGAGGTGGCTGAGCATGCGCGGCAGAAATGGCGGAATCGCTTTGGTGAGCGTGGACGGCGGTGAAGCCCAAGAAGTGGACCTGTTTGGCCGCCCGGCCGACGAATTTCGCACGCCTGCTATCACGATCTACGGCTTGAGCGCCGGCCAGCATACGCTGACGATCAAGGTGACGGGTCGCAAGAACACTAATGCCGATCCAGCGTCTACAGCCGTCGTGGTCGTGGATGCCTTCGAGGTGGAACCGCAGATCGTGTCGCATGCACAGGACTCCGACCCCGCCTCCGATCTGACCTACAGCGGCAATTGGACCCAGATCGCGAATGAGCACTTTGGTTGGAGCGGTAGCGCCGCCTTCAACCTGGGCGAGACACCGCCGGGTGCGCACGTGACCGCGACAAAGGACGCGAGCGTTACGTACAAGTTCCGCGGAACGTCGGTCAGCTGGATCGGCTATAGCGGCCCGGACGCCGGCATCGCCCGTGTAAGCGTGGACGGAGGCCAGCCCGCCGAAGTCGACACGTATTCTCGTGACTTAAAGGTTCAGCAGGTGGTCTTCACCGCGAGCGGACTGACCGACGCAGGCCACACGTTGACGATTACCGCGACGGGCGGGAAAAACGTCCGGTCGAGCGCCGCCCAGATCTTTGTGGACGCGTTCGACGTGACGACGCCGGGAAGGCGCTACGAGCAAGGCAATCTCGATAAGGCAAAGCACTTCGAGTTCGACCAAGGGGTCACAACGATCGACTATGTCGGCAGTTGGGATTACAGCAACTCCAGAGTCTGGAGTGAAGGCTGGTCAGCCACCACCCAACAAGCGAACGCGACCGTCACCTTCGTCTTCACGGGCACCTCGGTGAGCTGGATCGGCTGCGAAAAGTCGAGCGCCGGAGGGACTGCCAAGGTTTTCATCGACGACGTTTTTGACAAAGACGTCAACCTGTTCCAAGCGATGCCGATGGAGGGATACCAGCGAGAGGTCTACAGAAAGGATGGGTTAAGGCCCGGTCCGCATAAGCTGACGATCCTGGTTACGTCGACCGATCATGCCTTCGTTGTGATCGACGCTTTCGACGTCCGCCAGTGAAACCGCTTAACGCGCGGGACTTGCCGGCTTTCGGTTTGCCGAGGACACGGCTGCGGCCGGAGGCGCGGCCGGAGTAGCGGCAGCAGCTGGAGTGGTGGCCGGAGCGGCGGCTGGAGTGGCGGCCGGAGCGGCGGCTGGAGTGTATGTGAACTGCCAGTCCGCGTAGCGCCCGCGGGCGCCCTCGAGCTGCCGGTCGCGCAGCGCGAACCCGCCGGACTTGATCGGCTGCGCCTCCGACAGGCTGTAGACTCCCATGATGCCGCCTCCGGGCCCGTTGACCAGGCCCCACTCGCGCTTTCCGGTCATGGGGTCGGCGTAGATTCTGCGCAGGTGTCGCCGCGCCACCGGATAACGCTGGTCCTGGAGCAGGTCCTCGAGCTTTCGCGGGAACTGCTTCGCGGCGCCGGGCGTGCCGTCGTAGAAGGCGCCGATCGCCTGCCTGAACTGGTTGCCCACGAAGAGCAGCTCCTGCTCCTTCTCGCGTTGCGCGGCGTGCGAGGCCATCTCGCCGTACGCGGCCATGCCGGCGCCGGCGACCGCGATCAGGATCAGGGCGCCGGCGAGCGTGAACCCCTGCTGCCGGCTACCAGCGCTCATAGCCCTTCGCGGGGCTGCGCACGTCGTAGACGCCGCCCTTGTTCAGGTTCTCCGGCGGCACGGCGACCCAGGTGGTGGGCGACCGGGTGAACGGGTCCGGGGGAATGGAGCGCAGGTAGCGCTTGGTCACGAGCTCGTCGAGCGAGACCGGGTACTTGCCCGCGTCCGCGTAGTGCTTGTCGAGCGCGTCGCGCATGACCATCAGGTTCTCCTTGAGCACCGCCTCTTCGGCGCGCTTCACGCGGCCGACATAGTCGGGGACCACCACCGACAGCAGCAGGGCGATGACGGTGAGGACCACCATCAGCTCGACCAGCGTGAATCCCCTGGTTCGTCTCATGTTCACCACTCCTTGTATGGAACGCCGTTCAAGCCGGTCGCGGCGCTCGTCGAATAGACGTCGAACACGTCGTCGCCATCCTTCGGGGCATCGGGCGGGCTCGCATAGCTGCGCAATCCCCAGGGCTCGCCGCTCACGGGGTCGGCCGGGACCCGGCGCAGGAAATAGATCCGCTTGCCTTTTGGGTCCTTCTTGTCCACGGCGCCCTCCGCCAGCACCGCGAGCGTCGGCGGGTAGCCGGTCTTGTCGAGCGGCTTGTCGATCGCGCCTTCCTCGGTGGCGCGCTTGTAGGCGTCGATCGCCTCGCGGATCTCGCGCAGCGAGCGACGCAGCTCCTGTTCCTTGCCGCGCTGCACGGTGAGCTCGGCCAGCGGCAGCGCCGCCGAGGCGAGCAGGGCGAGGATCGCCACCGTGATCAGCAGCTCGATCAGGGTGAAGCCCTTCATCCGGCCTGGCCTCCCTCCACCGCCTTTTGTCCTCGGGCTGCTGCCCTCTGTTCTTCGGCTGCCGCATCCCCTCCGGCTGCCCTCGGTGCTTCGGCTGCCTTCGGTGCTTCGGCTGCCTTCGGTGCTTCGGCTGCCTGCTGTCCTTGAGCTGCCTTTTCTCCTTCGACCGCGACGCGCTCGAGCACCTGGCGCGTCTTCATCGGCAGATAGGTGAAGCGGATGCTCGAGTCGGTGATCGAGTCGACTCGGTACTCCGGCCCGATCTGCTCGCCTGCTGCGATGCTGATCAGCTCCTGTCCGCGCGTGACGTACACCTCGGTCTTGCCGTCCTGGCTGACCCAGCCGACGTAGGTGAACGGCAGAGGCGGCGCGGCTTTCGGTGCCGAAGCCGCGGCGGCGCTCGCCCGCGCGCGCGGCGCGGGGGGAGCGAAGTTGCGCGGCGCGAACGGATCGTTCTGCGGCGCATCGGCCCGTGCGCGCGAG
>DASYPG010000393.1:0-5121 GCA_036006885.1 Burkholderiales bacterium
CGAGCCGATCGCGGTCAGCAATCCGAGCACGAGGACCAGGCCGATGCCCGAACTCATGAACGGGGTGAGCGCCGTCCCGATTGCGAGCACGACGAGGCCCCACGTAAGCACCCGACGCGGCCCATGCCGGTCGGCGAGGGCCCCCGCGAGCGGCTGCACCGCGCCCCAGACGAACTGGGCGATCGCAAGCGCGAAGCTGATCGTGACGACGCCCAGGCCGGTCGAGCTGTTGATCGGCGAGACGAACAGGCCGAGCGTATTGCGCGCGCCCATCGTCACCATGAGGACGGCGGCCGCCGCGAACGTGACCACCACCGCAGGTCGGCTCCAGCCCGTCATGGGGCCCGATTAGACCGCTGGGCGCCGCCGAAGGCTACATCTGTAACTAGTTGGCCCGCTGATAGCCGCCGCTCTTGCCGTTGAAGCGCTCGGGCTTGGCCCAGGTGAGCTTCTGCGTTTCGAGGCAATTGATGCGCACCCGGCTGTTCGCCAGGTCGTGGCGGATGACCTCCACCGTGCGCTGCACGCGCGTGTCGACTTCTTTCCACTTCGACCCGACAGGGGGGTAGGCGGCTTTCATGCGGTCGATGTTAAAGGCTCTCCCTCGGGAGCGGGCGTCCGATTTCGCAGTCGTATCCATGGCACGTAGTTTACCGCAGGCGGGCTTTCCCGGGCCCTCAGGCGCGCTTCGCGTTTTTCCGCTTCGAACCGGCGCGCTGCGAATGGGCGCCGCCGGGCGCGGTGATGTCGGCGACGGCCTGGCCGGTCGAGGCGGCGTTGTCTGACTTCGCCAGGTCGCTGATGGATACGATGCCCACGAGGCGCTTCTCGCGGTCAACCACCGGGAGCCGCCGCACCTTCACGTCGCTCATGTTCTGCGCGATGTCCTCGAGATCCTGGTCGTCGAAGCAGTAGAGCACTTCCTGGCTCATGACCTCGCGCACCTTGGTCGTCGGCGGTTTCTGCTGCGCCACGGCGCGCACCGCGATGTCGCGGTCGGTGATCATGCCGACCAGGCGCTCGTCCTCGCCCACGGGAAGCGAACCGGCGTCGAGCTCCGCCATCAGGCGCGCCGCCTCCGCGATGGTCTGCTCCGGGCTCACCACGCGTACTCCGGGCGTCATGACCTCGCTCACTCTCATATCGGTCTCCTTCGGAAAGGAGGTTTGACCCGCGGCGGGCCTCGATGTTCTTCGTTTCGAGGAGCGCGGCGGGCACGCGCGTTGCAATCGCTGCGGCCCTAGCGCGCCACATTTGAGCGCCGCGCCGCCTCCGGAGCGCCATAGTCGGACGCGACACTGTCGTCTCCAACCACCACCAACAGGAGTCGCCCCATGTCCACCCGGTTTTATGTCGTCGCCATCCTTGCCGCAATGTCGATCGCCCAGGCGGGCGCCGCCGACGAGCCCGCGGCCTATCTCGTTGCCGCAGCCGACGGCGCGCCCGTCACTACCGCTTCGGGCGCGTGCGTGCGCACTAGCCAATGGAGCTCAGCCGCGAGCTACCGCGACTGCGACACGCTCCCTATCGCAAAGCTCGTCCCCGCTTCGGCCGAGCCGGCTCAACTCGACTCGCCTCTGGCTCGGCTCGACTCGCCTCCGGCTCGGCTCGAGTCGCCTCCGCGTGCCGATCCCATCCGGATCTCGATGAACACGCTGTTCGACTTCAATAGCGCAGTGCTGCGGGCCGACGCCGGCCCTGCGCTCGACGCGCTCGCCAAGCAGTTGACCGACGCCCACTATCAGAAGGTCGACATCGTCGGCCACGCCGATCGCATGGGCCCGGGAAAGTACAACCAGAAGCTCTCCGAACAGCGCGCGGAGGCAGTGCGTGATCATCTCGTTGCGCACGGCTTGGAAGACGCCAAGGTGACCGCCATCGGCGTGGGAAGCACCGAGCCGTTGACGGGCAAGGAGTGCCGTGCCCTGAAAGGCAAGCCGCTCATCTACTGCCTGCAGCGCGACCGCTATACCGAAGTTACGGTCATCGGCACGCAGACCTCGGCGATGCGCTAAGGTCAACGCGCGAAGCGGACGCCCCGGGCCCCCGGGGCGTCCAGTCGCTCATCCGAGGGTCGGCAGATTAGGCACTATCCACATGGTCCGCCAAAGAACTGCCGAACGACCGCCTCAGCAAGGTCAGGGCTAACCGGCTTACGGAGGTGCGCATCGAATCCAGCCACTCGGCTTTTAGCCTGGGCGCCCTCACCCGTTTGCCCGGTGATGGCGACCAGCTTCAAAGTTTCGCCGTCTTGTGGATGTTGCCTGCGAATCATCTTTGCGACTTCCCAACCATCGAGACCCGGCATGTTGATATCCATAAACACAATGTGCGGTTTGATCTCAGCGACTCTCGCGAGCACCGTATGGGGATCGGTTAGGAAGGTCGCTTCGTGTCCCATACCAGCCAGGATGTAGGCAAAGGTCTGAGCAGTGTCCTGCTCATCGTCTACGACGAGAACACGGCACTGTCTTGCCACCGTAGCGACCACCATAGGAAGCCTCCTCGTGCCTGGTGTTTGCGGGGAAGCAGCCTAGGGACGCGGGAGGTGTCGTGTACCGTATGTGAGGGTTGCGACCAACCCTCGGCCCCTAGGCGCAGTTAGACCTCCCGCAAGGCATGTGCCAGGCGTCGCGAAAACCAACGAGTCGTTGAAGGACTTCGTCGTTTCAAAGGCCGTAAAGGCGTGTGGAATTAACTGGCTGGCCTCACAAAGGGATAGGTCGCTACTTAGTGAACCGGAGAAAAGGCTGGCGTCCCGTCGTCGGCTGCGGACGGAGAGGTTTTCCTTTCTTTACCCGCTTGCTGACACGTTAGTCATCGCCAAGTCAGGGGCGGGTCATCTCCGCGGAGTAGCGTCCGCAGCTAATGCGCGCGTCCCTCATCCTTCAGCTTCTCGTGTTGCGCAAGGCGCTCAGCGTGTACGCAACCGAGGAAGCTCTCGGGCGAGGCTTGAACGTGTCCAGGGCGGAGCTGCGGAGCTGGTTGGCCGGCAAGGAAGCGGTTCCGCTGTCGGTATTCAACCGGGTGATGCATCTCGTGAACCGTGCGTACCGCGAAGAGACCGCGAGGCGCCGCCTGGGGATTCACTAGGGGGACGCTAAGGCGACTTTCGAACCTGCGCGCAGGGGTTTCTGGCGGAGAGAGAGGGATTCGAACCCTCGATACGAGTTTAAGCCCGTATAACGCCTTAGCAGGGCGCCCCCTTCGGCCACTCGGGCATCTCTCCGGAGGAACGCGAATTATCGCCTATTCGGCTTGCGGTTCGCCATCGCGGCTCATTGATCCGCTCAGCACGAGGGCTTGCGCCTTCGAGCGAGGGGATCAGAAGGACACGATCGCCTTCAGCGTCCAGCGGTCGGTCGCCGAGGTGAGCCCGTACCCGAGGCCGAGGTTGAGGCCGAGCTTGCGCTCGAGGTCGAGCACGGCAAACAGGGTGTGCGACTGCTCGGCGCGCGGCAATGGGTCGGTGAGCCGGCCGAAGTCGGCGTAGTACTCGAAGCCGAGCGCCGTCCGGTCACCGACCTCGCGCGCCACCTTGAGCGACGGGTGAAACGTGAGCACACCGCGATCCTCCCCCGCGAGGTCGGTTCCCAGCGTGGGATTGAAGGCCAGAAGCCACTTGCTTCCGCGCCAGCCGAAGATCGGGCGGATCTCGAGCGTGCGCTGGGCTTCCACGAAACGCTGGTCGACGAAGGCGAGCTCGACGTTGACGCCGGCGAAGGAGCCCGTGCCGCCGGACTCTGGACGCAGGGGCAGCCATTTCAGGCGGAACTTCGGCCCGGCGAAGTAGGTGGTGCCCTCGGCGTTGCGCACGAACGGCAGGTAGAGGCCCCAATCCCAGTTCCGGGCGAGACCCCAGGAGATTTCGGGCGTGACGCGCCAGCCGTGGTGCGGGGTCACCTCGCCCGGATAGTCCGGGGTCGTGCGGCCGCTCGGCGTGGTGTTGATGTGGAGCTCCACGCCCCGCTCTCCCGGCGCCTCGAGGTCGTCGGTGTAGACCTGGATCTCGTCGGGCAGGACCGCTCGCGCGCACGCCGGGGCGGCGAGCGCCGCGCACACGGCGAGGCGGGCGCTATGCCTGATCCAGCTCAAACGCCTTGTGCAGCACGCGCACTGCGAGCTCGGTGTACTTCTCCTCGATCACCACGGTGATCTTGATCTCGGAGGTGGAGATCATCTGGATGTTGATGCCCTCCTCGGCCAGCGTGCGGAACATCTGCGCCGCGATGCCGGCGTGCGAGCGCATGCCCATGCCCACGATCGAGACCTTGGCGATGCGCTCGTCGCCCGAGACCGCGCGGCACTTGATGTGCGGCTTCACCTGGTCCTGCAGGATCTTCACCGCCTTCGGATAGTCGCTGCGGTGGACCGTGAAGGTCATGTCGGTCATGCCGTCGTGGCCGACGTTCTGCACGATCACGTCGACGTCGATGTTGGCGTCGGCGATCGGCCCCAGGATGGCGTAGGCGACGCCGGGGCGGTCGGGCACGTCGTGCACCGTGATCTTGGCCTCGTCGCGGTTGAACGCGACCCCGGAGATGACTGCCTTCTCCATCGCCATATGCGGATCTTCCTCGAATGTGATGAGCGTGCCGGCGGCGGCCTCGTCGGCGACCGGCAGCGCCGGGTCGGTGAGGCTCGAAAGCACGCGCGTCGGAACCCTGTACTTGCCGGCGAACTCGACCGAGCGGATCTGCAGCACCTTGGAGCCCGCGCCCGCCATCTCGAGCATTTCCTCGAAGGTGACGCTCGCGAGGCGTCGCGCCTCGGGCACGAGCCGCGGATCGGTGGTGTAAACCCCGTCGACGTCGGTGTAAATCTGGCACTCGTCGGCCTTCAACGCCGCCGCCATGGCCACCGCCGATGTGTCCGAGCCGCCGCGCCCGAGCGTGGTGATGTTGCCGCGCTCATCCACGCCCTGGAAGCCCGCGACCACGACCACCGCACCGGCGGCGAGATCCTGCCGGATCGCGGCTTCGTCGATGGAAATGATGCGCGCCTTGGTGAACGCCGAGTCGGTGAGCACCTTCACCTGCCAGCCGGTGTAGCTCCTCGCCCGCACCCCGAGCTGCATGAGCGCCATGCAGAGCAGCCCGATCGTCACCTGCTCGCCGGTGG
>DASYPG010000394.1:0-2412 GCA_036006885.1 Burkholderiales bacterium
CTCGCTCGGAAACAGAAGAAAGAAGCGCTGGACGATATCGCATCGGGCCGGGCGCAGGTCGTGATCGGCACCCACGCCCTGGTGCAGGAAGGAGTGGACTTCGCGAGTCTGGCGCTGGCGGTCGTGGACGAGCAGCACCGCTTCGGGGTCAGCCAGCGCCTCAAGCTGCGCCACAAGGCGGCCGAGGTTTGGCCGCATCAGCTCATGATGAGCGCGACGCCGATCCCGCGCACGCTGTGGATGACCTGTTACGCCGATCTGGACGTCTCGGTGATCGACGAGCTGCCGCCGGGCCGGCGGCCGGTCGCCACGCGCTTGTTCGCGGCCACGCGCCGGGAGGAAGTGCTCGCGCGGGTGCGCGATGCATGCGTCGAAGGGCAGCAGTGTTACTGGGTGTGCCCCGTCATCGAAGAGTCCAAGGAAGGCGACCTGCAGACCGCGCTCGATACCTTCGAGAAGCTGAAGAAGGAGCTGACGGCGCTGCGTGTCGGCCTGCTTCACGGCAAGCTGCCGCCGGCGGAGAAAGCCGCCGTGATGAAGGCCTTTCAGGAAAACGAGATCCAGTTGCTGGTGTGCACGACGGTGATCGAGGTCGGCGTCGACGTCGCGAATGCTTCGCTCATGGTGATCGAAAGCGCGGAGCGCTTCGGCCTCGCCCAGCTGCACCAGTTGCGCGGCCGCGTCGGCCGCGGCACGCGCGACAGCGTCTGCATCCTGCTCTTCGGCGCAGACCTTTCGCATGCCGCGCGTGCGCGGCTCAAGGTGATCCACGAGAACAGCGATGGATTCGAGATCGCGCGTCACGACCTCGAGCTGCGGGGACCGGGCGAATATGTCGGCGAGCGGCAAAGCGGCGACCCGCTGTTCCGCTTCGCCGACCTCAGCCGCGACGGCGCGCTGATCGAGTCGGCAAGCCGCGCCGCCGCGGAGCTGATCGAGGCCGACCCGGCCGCGGCGCGGGCCCATGTCGAGCGTTGGTTGGGCTCGAAACGGGAGCTGATCCATGCGTAGGCTATCCTAGGGCATGACCTGGGCCGGCGTTGCCAAGAGACTCGACGCCTACGAGCGCCTGATCCGCCTCGATAGGCCGATCGGCACGCTGCTTCTGCTCTGGCCGACGCTGTGGGCGCTGTGGCTCGCATCGCGCGGCACGCCGCGGCTGGAGCACTTCCTCATCTTCTTCGTCGGCACCGTGCTGATGCGCTCGGCGGGCTGCGCCATCAACGACTATGCCGACCGTCAGTTCGACCCGCAGGTTCAGCGCACCCGGTCGCGGCCGCTCGCCGCCGGCGAGATCGAGCCGCGCGAGGCGCTCGTGATCGCGGCGGTGCTGGCGCTGGCGGCGTTCGCGCTGGTGCTGTTCCTCAACCGCTTCGCCATTCTGCTTTCGTTCCTGGGACTCGCGATCGCCGCCACCTATCCTTACAGCAAGCGCTACATCTCGCTGCCGCAGGCCTATCTCGGCATCGCCTTCGGCTTCGGCATCCCGATGGCCTACGCGGCGGTGCACCGGCATCTGCCGGCCGAATGCTGGCTGCTGCTCGCCGCGAACGTGTTCTATTCGTTCGCCTACGACACCGAGTACGCCATGGTCGACCGCGACGACGACGCGAAGATCGGCATTCGCACTTCGGCGCTCACCCTCGGACGCTGGGATGTGGCCGCGGTGATGGCAAGTTACGCCGCGATGCTCGCGCTGCTCGCGGTGGTTGGCGTGAAAGCGCGGCTCCTGTGGCCGTTCTACGCCGGGCTTGGGGCGGCGGGCGCGATGATGGTCTACCATTGGACCCTGATCCGCGGCCGCGGCCGCGACGGCTGCTTCAGGGCGTTCATGAACAACAACTGGGTCGGTGGCGCCGTGTTTGCAGGTATCGTCTGCAGTCTTCCGCTGGGCTGGCCGCCGTGAGCAGCGACGCTGGCCCCGCCATCACCCGCTACGACTTCGCGAGCGGCGCGCTGCGCGGCACGCATTTCACGCTGTACGCCACCTGCCTCACGCACCGCGGCGAGCATCACCTGGAGACCTTGCCGCTCGCCGGCATCGCTTCGCTGCGCGTCGCCTACGCGCACGATGCGCGCCGCATCGGCTGGGGCGTTGCCCTGCTGCTCGTCGCGCTGGTCGTCTACGCGTTGTCCGCGCCGCTCGCGGGGCTTGCGACTACCGGTGCCGATGAGATGGCGAAGACGGACGGGCACGGGGTGGCGCGTGCGCTGCAGGCGTTGTTCAGCTTCCTCTACACGGTTGCGAGAACCATGCCGTTCGTCGCGCTGGCCTGCGCGCTCGGCGGCATCGCGCTGGGGGTGTTCGGCTGGATCGGCAGCACCACGCTCGTGCTCGATCTCGCCGGCTCGCAGCGCGAGTATCCGGTGCGCGGGCGCAACTCGGGCCTGCTCGATTTTTCCGAGGCGGTC
>DASYPG010000395.1:0-1762 GCA_036006885.1 Burkholderiales bacterium
GCGCGCCGTCCTTCGACACGAACACGCCGCCTTTCTGGGTCAGGCGGTTGATGCGGAAGCGCGTGAAGAAGAGGTGCAGCAGGCTCGCATGGTACGTGTCCTTCACGTTGTCCATGTAGAGCTTCCAGTTGTTCGGCAGGACCTGGGTGTACGTGCCGAGCACCTTCACCGGCTTCTTCATCACGCGCCGGATCCGCGGCACGATGTCGGGGCCGACGTAGTCCTCCAGCGCGGGCGCAGACGGCGACAGGGTGCCGAAAACCAGGCCGTGCAGCGACGCGACCCGCAGCTTCTTCGGCGCCTGCGTCTCGGGTTTGGAGTCGGCGGGCAGGCCGCCCTTGCCGCCGATGCCGCGGCGGAAGGCGACGGTGGTGAGGTTACCCTCGTGGTCGTAGACCCAGTTGTGGTAGATGCAGGCGAAGCGCTCGGCCTTGCCGCGCGCCTGCATGCACACCAGCGCGCCGCGATGGGCGCAGCGGTTTTCCCAGGCGTGCAGCGCGCCTTTGGCGTCGCGCGTCACCACCACCGGCATGTCGCCGACGAAGGTGGTGATGAAGCTCTGCGGCTCGGGAAGCTCGGCCTCGAGGCAAAGGTAGCTCCACGCCGCGCCGCGCCAGATCCGCTCCTGCTCCTCCCGGTAGACGTCTTCGTCCTGGTAGACCCAGTACGGAACGCGCGTCACGCCCTCGGCGGGCCACTCCCGGTGCAACGTCGATCGGTGCAACATCGACTTATTATAATTACCGCGTCCCGCCGATCGACGAGGAGGCTACCTTGGTTCGCGTGTTCCTGCTTTGCGTTGCGCTGCTCGCATCCGGCGGCGTGCTTGCCCAGTCCGGCACCGGCGAGTCGTACCAGCCGGCGTCGGGCCAGCCGGGCAAGGACGTGGTCTGGGTGCCCACGCCGTACGCGCTGATCGAGAAGATGCTCGACATGGCGCAGGTCACGCCCCAGGACTACGTGATGGACCTCGGCTCCGGCGACGGGCGCAACGTGATTATGGCGGCGAAGCGCGGCGCAAAGGCGCTCGGCTTTGAGTACAACCCCGAGATGGTGGCGCTCTCCCGCCGCACTGCGGGAAAGGAAGGGGTCGCCGACAAGGCCCGCTTCGTCCAGGGCGACATGTACGAGGCCGACATCTCGCAGGCCACGGTGCTCGCGCTCTTTCTGCTCCCCGACAACCTGCGCCGCCTCACGCCGAAGTTCCAGAGCCAGCTGAAGCCGGGCACGCGCCTGGTGATGAACGGCTTTCCGATCCCGGAGTGGGCGCCCGACGTCACCGAGCAGGCGAGCGGCGACTGCGGCAACTGGTGCACCTCGCACCTCTACTATGCGCCGGCCAAGGTCGGTGGCAGCTGGCGCCTCGGGCAGGGCACGCTGCGCCTGGAGCAGAGCTTCCAGATGCTCTCCGGCACGCTGGACAAGGCGCCGATCAGCGACGCGCGCCTCAAAGGCGAGGAGATCAGCTTCACCGTCGGCGACACGCAGTACGTCGGCCGCGTCAACGGCAACGCGATGAGCGGCCAGACCAAGGAGCCGCGCTCCGGGCAATGGAAGGCGACGCGCCTCGGCTATGATCATTGACATCCACGGCCACTACACCACCGAGCCGCCGGCGCTGCACGCGTTCCGCGACAAGCAGCTCGCGGGCCTCGCCGACTCGGCGCGCAAGCCTTCCCCATATACCACTGTGGCCGACCTCGGCATCAGCGACGAGACGCTGGTGAAGAGCGTGCAGCCGCAGCTCAAGTTCCAGACCGAG
>DASYPG010000396.1:0-2656 GCA_036006885.1 Burkholderiales bacterium
CCGCGCCGAACGCCTGCTTGTAGAACTCGATCGCCTTCGCCGCGCCGGCGCAGACGAGGTGCGGGGTGACGGAATGCATGCCTTGCGGAATTTTCATGTTTCGACCTCTATTTCTTGGGTTGCGGAACGACGACCATCCACGGCACGCCGAAGCGGTCGGCGAGCATGCCGAAGCTCGAGCTGAAGAAGGTCTTGATGAGCGCCTGGCGCACCTCGCCGCCCGCGGCGAGCGCGTCGAACCAGCGCCGCGCCTCGGCGTCGTCGCGCGCGTTGAGTGAAAGCGAGAAGCCCTGGAAGCTCGGCCTGCCCTGGGCGAAGCCGTCGGAAGCCATGACCTCGGCGTCGCCGATGCGCATGCAGGAATGCATGACCTTGTCTCCCGGGGGCGTGCGCGCGCCCTTCGGCTGCTGCTCGGGGCTGTCCTTGTAGCGCATCATCATCAGCACCTCGGCGCCGAGCGCCTTGCGGTAGAACTCGAGGGCTTCCTCGCAGCGTCCTTCGAAGAAGAGATAGGGTTGAATTGGCATTTACATCTCCTTGTGAGGTCTGGGTTCGAGGAGGACGCCGAGCCGGTCCACGGTCTGCGTCCAACCTTTCTGCAGCCCGGCGAGCATGCTCGCCGCGTTCGCGCCGCTCGCGCGGGCAGTGCCCAGGGCGCGCGCCAGCGCATTCTGAAGACACCGCCCGGGCGCGGGTCGGCAGCGCAATCCGTGATCGTGAAGCCCTTCGGCGCGTACCACCTGCCGAGATGCTCGGCGCGCGTCCAGGCCTCGAACACCTGGCTGCGCGGCGCGTCGATGATGCGCGTCATCACGATGGACCCGGGATCTTTCATTCAGCGCTTCTCCAGGTGACCAGCGAGCTGGTCCAGGGTTCCGCCCCACCCCTGATTCATGCTGTCACGGCCCTCCTCGAAGGTCCCGCGCTCGGCGTCGCTCGCCTCCTGCGGCAGCCAGGTGACGGTGACCTTGGTCCTGGCGGTTCCCTGCTCCTCGAACTCGACCGTCGAGTGCCAGTACAGCGGCCAGCCCGGCGACCAGGGATGGCGCGTCACCCCGCCTTGGGCGTCGGAGAACGAGACGATGCAGACGAGCTTCGTGGGCGCGACGATCTCCCGGTATACGAACTTGCCCCACGTGTCGGTGCCGTCGGGCGCAGTCATCCCATAGAGAAACATGCCGCCGGGCCGCAGATCGACCTTGCAGCTCTTTACCTTGAAGCCTCGCGGGCCCCACCACTGCTTCAGCTCGGCGGCGTCGGTCCACGCCTTCCACACCCGCTCGCGCGGAGCGTCGAACACGCGCGAAATCACAAACGGCGTCATATGCGGTCTCCTTCCTAAGCGGCGGCCGGCAAAGCCGCTCTCGAGGCTCTGGGCAAGGGTGGGAAGGCAAACGCGATCGCTACGGCGCCCAGGCCGATCGCAGCCGAGCCGACGTACATCCACGTGTAGCGGCCGAAGGTATCGAAGATCCAGCCGCCAAGGGCCGGCCCGAGCGCCATGCCGAGGCTCGACACCATGGCGGCGGCGCCGAACACCCCGCCGAGGATGCGCTGGCCGAAGTATTCGCGCGCGAGGACCGCATAGAGCGGCATCACGCCGCCGTAGGCGAAGCCGAACGTCGCGGCGACCGCGTAGAACTCCCCGAGCCGCGAGGCGTAGATGAACGCGAACGCGGCCACGGCCTGGATGAGGAGCCCGGCGATCAGCACACGCTTCACCCCGAGCCGGTCGGCGAGCACGCCGAGCGCGAGGCGCCCGCCCAGGCCGGCGAGGCCTTCGACGCTGTAGATCGTCACCGCGGCGAGCGGCGCGAGGCCGCAGGTCATGGCGTAGGTCACGGTATGGAAGATCGGACCGGCGTGCGCCGCGCAGCAGGCAAAGAAGGTGAGCGCGAGGACGATGAACGGGAACGACACGAACGCGTCGCGCAGCGTCATGGAGTTTTCCTGCAATACTTTCTCCCTGCTCATACCGGTCATGGCAAGTTGCGGTGGCCGCCGCACGAAGAGCGCCGCCGGGATGAGCGTCGCCCACACCAGCACTGCGATGACGAGCTGCGCCGCGCGCCAGTCCATATGCGTGATCAGCCACGCGGCAAACGGCGACATCGTCATCGGCGCGACGCCGACGCCCACCGAGACCAGCGACACCGCGAGGCCGCGGTGCTCGCTGATCCACCCCATGACCGCGGCGATCATCGGCGAGAAGAAGCTGCCGACCGCGACGCCGACCAGCAGGCCGAAGGCGAGCTGGAACTGGAGCACGCTCTGCGCGTGGCTCGCGAGGAAAAGGCCGAGCCCGAGGAGGATCGCGCCGGCGAGCACCACCGGGCGCGGGCCGATGCGGTCGCTGAGCGCGCCCCAGCCGAAGCCGGCCGCGCCCATCCCGAGGAAATTGAGCGTCATCGCGGTCGACACCGCCGTCGTCGACCAGCCCGTCGCCTCGGTGATCGGCCGCAGGAACACCGCGAGCGAGAACATCGCGCCGATCGCGATGCACGTCATGAACGCGCCCAGCGCGACCATCACCCAGCCGTAGCGCGGCTCTTTCATGACAGGCACCGAGTAATCGGGTGCTTTACGTTAGCCATAGTTCCTCCATATACGGATAGTCGAACACGCGGGTCGCAAATCGACACGCGCGCCCGAATAA
>DASYPG010000397.1:0-3565 GCA_036006885.1 Burkholderiales bacterium
AGCCCGCCCTCGACCTTGTCGGCGATGAACGAGAGCAGCGCGTCGGCGCGCACGGGCTTGCGGAGATAGCCGACGGCGCCCAGCTCTCTACCCCGTGCCTCGCCTTCGACCGCCGTCGTCAGGAAGATGACTGGGATGTTCTGCTGCAGCGGATCCGCGCGCAGCGCGGCCACGAACTCGAAGCCGTTCATGTGGGGCATGAAGACATCGCAGATGATGAGGTCGGGCTGCTGGTAAAGCACGGCATAGCCGGCCGCGATCCCGTCTTCGGCCGTCTGGACGTCGTAGCCGGCGTGCTTGAGATGCAGCGACAGCAACTCGCGCATGTTGCGGTCGTCGTCAACGATCAGGATCCTCAACATCGAATCGCCTCCCCCGGGCGAACCGCCAAATTACCTCCCAAAGCGACAATTCGAGCAGGGAACTCTTCACAACCGAGCGCCGTTTGCGTCAGAAAACATGACGGTTTCTCGGTGCGCGATCCAGGCTTGTAGCCGCGACCACTACATTGGCTAGAAATAACTACACGGTTACCAACGGATCCGACCGAGACGAGGCTCAGACGAAGCGGCAAGTCTCCTCGAAGCTGAAGCGAGGATTGCGCGGCGGTAGCTTGGTGCCGATGCCGTAGCCGATGTTGATGAGGAAGTTGGACTTCAGCCGGCCGTCAGGGAAGAACGCGGCGTCCACCTTGGCGTTGTCGAAGCCCGACATCGCGCCGCAGTCGAGCCCCACGGCACGCAGCGCGAGGATGAGATAGGCGCCCTGCAGGCTGCCGTTGCGAAAGCCGTGGATCTCGGCCACCGGCGGCTTGTTGTACCAGTTGATGGCGTCTGGATTGTGGTAGAGGCGCGGCAGGTGCTCCCAGAAGCGCGTGTCGTAGGCCACGATGGCTACCATTGGCGCCTTAATCGTCTTCGCAGCGTTCACCTGCGAGAGCGCCGGGCGCAGCTTCTCGCGCGACTCCTGGGACTTGAGATAAAGCACGCGCATCGGCTGGCTGTTGGCCGTGGTCGGGCCCATTTCATGAGATCGTGCGCCGCGCGCAGCAGTTCTTCCGGAACCGGCCGGTCCTCGAATTCGCCGTAGCTTCGCGCCTTGCGCAGGATGAGGTCGAGCGTGCCTTCGTCCGCGGTCATCCCGATACCCCGATCTTCACCAGCGCGCCGCCGTCCACCGGGAGCGCGACGCCGGTGATGAAGTTGGCCTCGTCCGAAGCAAGGAACAGCGCCGCGTTCGCCACGTCCAAGGCAGTGCCCATTTTCCGGCGCAGCGGCACCTTGGCATCGCGCATCGCCGCGACCTCGGCGCGCGTCTTGCCGCTCGCGCGCGCACGAGTGTCGACCGCCATCGGCGTGTCCATGAGGCCGGGAAGGATCACGTTGGCGCGCACACCGTATTCGGCGTTCTGGATCGCGATCTGCTGCGTATACGCGATCATGGCGGCCTTGGTCGCCTTGTAGGCGACGGTCGGGTAGACCTCCCAAGCCGCCACCGACGAGATGTTGATGATGACGCCGGAGCGCTGCGCCCGCATGATCGGCAGCGCGTGCTTGCAGGCCATGATGCAGCCGCGCAGGTTGATCGCGGCGATGCGGTCGAAAGCCTCCTCCGTGATCTCGAGCGGAGATGCGTCGCCGCCTGCGAGCGAGAGGCCCACGTTGTAGTGCAGGATGTCGAGCCGCCCCCAGCGCTGCTGCGCGGCGCGCATCGCCGCTGCGAGCGTTGCTTCCCGGGTGACGTCGGCCTCGAAGCCGACGCAGTCGCCCCCGGCGAGCCTGGCGGTCTCCTTCGCCGAAGCGAGGTCGCGGTCGACGGCGAGCACTGCCGCGCCCTCCTGGATGAAGCGCATGGTGACGGCGCGGCCGTTGCCGAGTCCTTCGCCCGGCCCCTGCCCGGCGCCGACGACGACGGCGATCTTGTTTTTAAGGCGCATGTTGGACCCGGTCATTCTGTCATAGCATCGCGCCGATGGTGGAGCTCGCGAGCGTCATCCGTCCGGGCGACGGCGTGGTGTGGGGCCAGGCCTGCGCCGAGCCGCAGACGCTGGTCGAGCTGTTCGTCGCCCAACGCGAATCGTTCGCCGGGGCGCGCGTGTTCCTCGGCGCGAGCTACTCCGGCCTGGTGAAGCCCGAGCACGCCGACCACCTGCGCCTCGCCTCGTACTGCGGCACCGGGACGAACCGCGCGCTGGCCGATGCGGGCGTGCTGGAGATCTATCCCACCCCCTACTCCCAACTCGGCGGGCTGATCCGGGATGGGAAGATCCCTGCCGACGTCGTGCTGGTGCAGGTCTCGCCGCCCAACGCGCGCGGCGAGTACAGCCTGGGCCTGGGCGTCGAGTACCTCGCGCCGGCGCTGCGAGCCGCGCGCGCAGTCGTCGCGGAGGTGAACGAGCACGTGCCGTGGACCCATACCGAGATCCTGCTGCGCAGGAAGGACTTCGCGCTCGTCATCGAGAGCTCGCGCGCCCCGGTTTACCTTCCTTACCGCTCGGGGGAACTGGAGACGGCCATCGCGAGAAACGCCGCCGAGTACGTTCCGGATCGCGCGGTGCTCGAGTGCGGGATCGGCAACCTGCCCAACGCGGTGCTCGGCGCGCTCGGCGAGCGGCGCGGCCTGCGCTTTCATTCCGGCCTCATCCCCGACGGCGTCGCCGCGCTGCAGGCGAAAGGGGTGCTGACCGGCGAGATCCACGGCGGCTGTCTCATGGGCACGCAGGAGCTCTTCGATTGGGCGCGCGAGAACCCCCAGGTGCGGCTGCATTCGTCGGACTACACCCACGGCGCCGCGGTGCTGGCGAAGCTCGAGCGCTTCGTCGCCATCAACTCGGCCGTGGAGGTGGATCTCACCGGCCAGGTCAACGCTGAGCTCGCGCGCGGAAGCTACGTCGGCGCGGTCGGCGGCGCGCTCGATTTCATCCGGGCCGCCAACCAGTCTGCGGGCGGGGTTGCGCTCATCTGCCTGCCGTCGAACCGCCTGGTCAAGAAGCTGTCGGGGCCGGTTGCGACCCCGAGAAGCGAAGCCGCGGTGATCGTGACCGAGAAGGGGGCCGCCGACCTGCGCGGCTGCACGCTGCGTGAGCGCGAGGAGCGCCTGCGCGCGATCAGCGAAAATTCCTGAGCTCGCGCACCACCCAGAATGGCAGCGCGGCGAGCACGATAAACACGAGCGCGATCGCGAGCCCGGCGCGGTAGCCTCCGGTGAGGTCGTGCAGCACACCGCCGGTCAGGGCGCCGGCCGCCGCGCCCACCGCGTTGGCCGAGTAGATGCCGCCGTAGATCGTCGCCACCTGCGGCCCGGCGAAGTAGCGCGCCGAGAGCGACGAGATGATCGGCCCGCGGGTTCCCATGCACAGGCCGAACAGCACGACGAAGAAAACGAGAAGCGCCGTGGAAGGCTGGAAGGTCATCGCGAGCAGGATCGCCATTCCCGCCGCGGTGCCGGCGAAGCTCACGCTCACGGTCTGGCGGTAGCCGAAGCGGTCCGAGAGGAGCCCGCTCGCCATCACGCTGCCGGCCGAGAGCAGGCCCAGGAACCCGTAGGCGCTCGCGGCGCTGATCGG
>DASYPG010000398.1:0-19626 GCA_036006885.1 Burkholderiales bacterium
TGTGCATAGCTGCCGACGAGCAATGTCAGCCGGATGTCGGGAAGCGCGGCGCGAAAGCGCGGCTGCCACTGCGGAGCGCACTCGCGGCACGGCGGGAGATCGGCTCCGTCGACCGTGCCGGGATAGCAAAGCCCGGTCGGCACGATGGCGATGTGCGTGGTGTCGTAGAAGCGCGCGCGATCCAGGCCCAGCCACGCGCGCAGCACGTCGCCGGAAGGATCGTTCCACGGAATCCCGGTCTCGTGCACCCTGCGACCGGGTGCCTGGCCCACGATGAGGAGCCGCGCGCGTTTCCCGACGAGAAACACCGGGCGCGGCTCGAACGGCAGGGTGGCCTCACACAGGGTGCAGGCGCGCGCCTCGGCGCTCACTCGGGAAAGCGAAACAGGCATCCCCTTTATAATAGACGCCCATGCCCTCGCCGCTCGCCGCGCTCTCGCCGCTCGACGGGCGATACGCTAGGACCACGGACCCGCTGCGCGGCTACTTCAGCGAGCAGGCGCTCATCCGCTACCGCGTGCGCATCGAGCTCGCCTGGCTCGAGGCGCTCGCCGCCGAGCGCTCGATCAAGGAATTGAAGCCCTTCTCGGCGCAGACCAAGGCCGCGTTCGAAAAGCTGGTCCAGGGGTTCACCGAGACGGACGCCGAGAAGATCAAGGCGATCGAGGCCGAGACCAACCACGACGTCAAGGCGATCGAGTACTGGCTGAAGGGCAAGCTCGGCGAGAACACCGCGGCGCAGCGCTCGCTCGAGTTCATCCACTTCGCCTGCACCTCCGAGGACATCAACAACCTCTCCTACGCGCTGATGGTACGAGAGTCGCGCGACTCGGTGATGCTGCCGCGCCTGGACGAGATCGTCGAGGCGTTGAAGCGCCTCGCGCACCGCCACGCGGGACTGGCGATGCTTTCGCGCACCCACGGCCAGGCCGCCACGCCTACGACGCTGGGAAAGGAGATGGCCAACTTCGCGTACCGCCTCGCGCGCGCGCGGGGCCGCGTCGCCGGCGTGGCGGTGATGGGCAAGGCGAACGGCGCGGTTGGCAACTACAACGCCCACCTCGTTGCCTATCCCGACTTCGACTGGGAGCGCTTCAGCCGCCGCCTGGTCGAGCGCCTGGGCCTCGAGTTCAATCCCTATACCACGCAGATCGAGCCGCACGACTGGCTGGCCGAGCTGCTCGACGCCTACGCCCGGGCGAACAGCATCCTGCTCGATCTCGACCGCGACTTGTGGGGCTACATCTCGCTCGGCTACTTCCGCCAGAAAACGAAGAAGGGCGAAGTCGGCTCCTCGACCATGCCGCACAAGGTGAACCCCATCGACTTCGAGAATTCCGAGGGCAACATCGGCGTAGCCAACGCCCTGCTGCGGCACCTCGCCGACAAGCTGCCGGTGTCGCGCTGGCAGCGCGATCTTTCGGACTCGACCGCGCAGCGCAACCTCGGCGTGGCCCTGGGACATAGCATGCTCGCCTACGCCTCGTGCCTGCGCGGCCTCGCCAGGCTCGAGGCCGATCCCGGGCGCCTCGCCGGCGAGCTGGACGCCAACTGGGAAGTGCTCGCCGAAGCGGTGCAGCAGGTGATGCGCCGCCACGGCGTCCCCGAAGCCTACGAGAAGCTGAAGGAGATGAGCCGGGGCCGGCGCCTCGACCGCGCCGAGCTCGCCGCGTTCGTCAAGGCGCTCGCGATCCCGGACGAGGCGAAAAAGCGCCTGCTCGCCCTCACGCCCGCGAAGTACACCGGCCTCGCCGCCGAGCTCGCCAAGCGCATCTAAGAATCTTCCGACAAGAGTCGAATGATCTACGCCGCGACGATCTTCCTGTCCTCGTTTTTGCTTTTTCTGGTGCAGCCCCTGATCGCGCGCCTGATCCTGCCCTGGTTCGGCGGCAGCGCCGCGGTCTGGACGACGTGCATGCTGTTTTTCCAGGCGCTGCTGCTGGCCGGCTACGGCTACGCGCACGTTCTCGAGAAGAAGCTGCCGCAGGGGCGGCTCCAGCCGATCCTGCATACGTTGCTTCTCGCCGCGGCGGTGGCGAGCCTGCCGATCTCGCCCTCGGAGGCGTGGAAGCCGAGCGGCGACGACGAGCCCATCAGCCGCATCCTGCTTCTCCTCGGCGCGTCGGTCGGGCTGCCGTACCTGCTAGTCGCCTCCACCAGTCCGCTGCTGCAGGCCTGGTTCGCGCGCGCCCGGCCCGGCGAGAATCCTTACCGGCTCTTCGCCATCTCGAATCTCGCCTCGCTCATCGCGCTCGTCGGCTACCCGTTCGTGGTCGAGCCGTTCCTCGCCGCGCACGAGCAGGTGAAGCTGTGGTCCTGGCTGTTTGTCGCATTTGCGCTGGTTTGCGCCGCGGTGGCCTGGCGCACCCCGCGCGCCGAAGCCGCGGCCGAAACGGCGTCTGCCGCGCCGATCGGCGAGCAGCAGGTCGGCAAGCAGCAGGTCGGGCTATGGCTCGCGCTTTCGGCCACCGGGTCGGTCCTGCTGCTCGCGACGACCAACCACCTCACGCAGAATGTCGCCTCGATCCCGCTCCTGTGGCTCGCGCCGCTCACGCTTTACCTCCTCACCTTCATCATCGCCTTCGAGGGCCGCAACTGGTACCGGCCGCAGTTCTTGTGGCCCTTCGTACTGGCCTGGCTCGCCGGCATGGCGTGGCTGCTGGTCGACTCGGATTACCACTACAACCTGCCGCTGCAACTCGGGATGTTCCTGCCCGGCCTGTTCCTGGGCTGCCTGTTCTGCCACGGCGAGCTCTACCGCCTGCGGCCCGAGCCGCGGCAGCTCACCAAGTTCTACCTCATCGTCTCAGCCGGCGGGGCGCTCGGCGGCCTCTTTGTGGCGGTGGTTGCGCCGCTCGCGTTCGACGCCTACTACGAGCTCGGCATCGGCATGACGGCGCTCGCGCTGCTCGCCTCCATGCGCTTTGCTCCGCTCGGCAGGCTTCAGGGCCTGGCGAGCCTCGGCGTCCTGATGGGCGTCGCGGCCTGCGCCGCCTATGACGGTTTCTCCTATCACCGCGATGTGCGCGTGTCCGAGCGCGGTTTCTACGGGGTGCTGCGGGTGAAGGAGTACGGGTCCTCGGGCGAGCCCTCGCATCTGCGCCGCCTGGTGCACGGCACCATCATGCACGGCGAGCAGTACCTCGAGCGCCGTAGGTTCATCACCACGTACTACCAGGAAACCTCGGGCATCGGCGTCGCAATCAAGTCGCGCCAGGAGCGCGGCCCGATCCGCGTCGGCGTCATCGGCCTGGGCACGGGGACCATCGCGGCGTACGGCAGGCCGGGCGACTTGTACCGCTTCTACGACATCGACCCGCGCGTGGTGCAGCTCGCGCGCCAGGAGTTCACTTTCCTCGCCGACAGCCCGGCGAAGGTGGAGGTCGCGCTGGGCGACGCCCGGCTCACGCTCGAGCGCGAGCCGCCGCAGAACTTCGACGTCCTCGCGGTCGACGCCTTCTCGAGCGACGCCATCCCCGTACACCTGATCACCCGCGAGGCGCTTGGCATCTACCTCAAGCATGTGAAGAGCGACGGCATCGTCGCCTTCCACGTGTCCAACCGATTCCTCGACCTCATCCCGGTGGTGGCGCGAATCGCCAAGGCGCAGGGCGCGTATGCGGTGCTGGTGAACGACGATCCGGACGACGAGGACGAAAGCCTGCGCTCGCGCAGCGACTGGGTGCTGGTATCGCGCGATTCGGCCGCGCTGGAACGCGAGCCGATCGTCGATGGCGGTGGCCAGGAAGCCGAGGACCGGCCGCAGTGGCGCACCTGGACCGACGACTACTCCAACCTGATCCAGATCCTGAAGTAGAAAATCTAAACCACCGCTCCCTCGTGCTCGTCTCGGCCGCGCTCCTTGCGCGTGGCGGCTTTGACGAACTGCTCGCGGGTCGCGCCGAGCCACATGAGAAGCGGGCTCGCCACCAGCACCGACGAGTAGATGCCGAAGCAGATGCCGATGGTGAGCGCGAGCGCGAAATAGTGGAGCGCGGGGCCGCCGAAGACCAGCATGGTCGTGACCATCATCTGGGTGCACAAATGCGTGATGATGGTGCGCGAGATCACCCCGGTGATGGCCGAGTCGATGACCTCGGTGGTCGACGCCTTGCGCATCTTGCGGAAGTTCTCTCGCACCCGGTCGAATACCACCACCGATTCGTTCACCGAGTAGCCGAGCACCGCGAGCACCGCGGCGAGCACCGGCAGCGAGAACTCCCACTGGAAGAAGGCGAAGCAGCCCAGGATGATGACCACGTCGTGCAGGTTGGCGATGATCGCCGACAGGCCGAAGCGCCACTCGAAGCGGATCCACAGGTAGAGGACGATGAACACTGCCGTCGTCAGCAGCGCGAGCGCGCCGTATTCGACCAGCTCCTTGCCCACCTGCGGCCCGACGAACTCGACCCGCCGCAGCTCCGCGCTCGGGTCCTGCTCCTTCAGCACCGCGTGCACCTTCTGCGACAGGTCGGCGCTCGACTGGTTCTTCTCCAGGTGCAGCCGCAGCAGCACGTCGCGCGACGAGCCGAAGTTCTGCACCTCGGCCTTGTAGCCCGCCTTGTCGAGCCCCTGGCGGATCTTCTCGATTTCGGCCGGCCGCGAGTAGGCGACCTCCATCAGCGTGCCGCCGGTGAACTCGATCGAGAAGTTGAGGCCGCGGTGCAGGAGGAAGAACACCGCCGCGAGGAACGTGATGAGCGACAGCACGTTGAACACCAGCGCGTGCCGCATGAACGGGATGGTGCGCCGGATCTTGAAGAATTCCATGCGCTATTTCCAGGCCGTGTTGCCGATGGCGAGGCGGGCAAGCCGCCGCCGGTGGCCGTAGAGCAGGTTCACCATCGCGCGCGACACCATCACCGCCGAGAACATCGAGGTGAGGATGCCGAGGCAGTGCACCACCGCGAAGCCGCGCACCGCGCCCGGCACCATGAGCAGCGACAGCCCCACGATGAAGGTGGTGACGTTGGAGTCCAGGATCGTGGCCCAGGCGCGCTCGTAGCCCGCCGAGATCGCGGCCTGCGGCGTGGCGCCGCCACGCAGCTCCTCGCGGATGCGCTCGTTGATCAGCACGTTGGCGTCGATCGCCATGCCGAGGGTGAGGGCGATCGCCGCGATGCCGGGCAGCGTGAGCGTCGCCTGCAGGAGCGACAGCAGCGCGACGAGCAGCAGCAGGTTCACGCCGAGCGCCACCGAGGAAATCAACCCGAACAGCACGTAGTAGACCGACATGAACGCCACGATGGCGATGAAGCCCCATTTCGTGGCGTTGAATCCCTTCTCGATGTTGTCGCGCCCGAGGCTCGGGCCGATGGTGCGCTCCTCGATGATCTCCATCGGCGCGGCGAGCGCGCCGGCGCGGATGAGGAGCGCCAGGTTGTTGGTCTCCACCGGCGTGAACGAGCCGGTGATCTGGAAGCGGCTGCCGAACTCGCCCTGGATGGTCGCGACCGAGATGGCCTCGCCCTTGCCCTTCTCGAACAGGACGATGGCCATCAGGCGCTTGAGGTTCTCGCGCGTGGTGATGCGCATGGCGCGGCCGCCGGCCTGGTCGAGCTCCACGGCCACCGCCGGCCGGTGGTCCTGGTCGAAGGTGGCCTGCGCGCCGACGAACTGGTCGCCGGTGACGATGACCTGCTTCCTGGTCGGCACCTGGTCGACGCTGCCGTCGCGCCGGCGCTCGGGGAACACGTCGCTGCCGAGGGTGTTGCCGCTCTGCCTCGCCTGCTCGTCGACCAGGCGCACCTCCAGCGTCGCCGTGCGGCCCAGGATCTCCTTGGCGCGCGCGATGTCCTGCACGCCGGGCAGCTGGACCACGATGCGGTCGGCGCCCTGCTGCTGGATCACCGGCTCGGCCACGCCGAGCTCGTTGACCCGGTTGTGCAGGGTGCTGATGTTCTGCTGCACCGCCGTCTCCTGGACGCGCTTGAGCACTTCGGGGCGCAGCGTGCCGACCAGGAGGAGGTCCTGGCCGTCGTCGCGCTCGGCCAGCGCGAGGTCGGGGACGCTCGCCAGGATGACGCCGCGCGCTGCCTCGCGCGTGGCCGGGTCGCGGAAGCGCACCCGGATCGCCTGGCCTTCGCGGGTCACCCCGCCGTGCCGGATGTTCTTCTCGCGCAGCTGGCTGCGCACGTCGGCCGCGAGGTTCTCGATGCGCTTGAGGCTCGCCGCGGGCATGTCGATCTGCAGGAGGAAGTGCACCCCGCCGCGCAGGTCGAGGCCGAGGTACATCGGTAGGGCGTTGATCCTGGCGAGCCAGCTCGGCGAGGCCGGCAGCAGGTTGAGCGCGACGGTGTAGGCGCCCTCGTCGGCGCCGGCGTTGACCGAGCGCTCGATCAGGTCCTTCGCCCTGAGCTGCGTGTCCGGGTCGGCGAAGCGCACGCGCACGCCGGTCGAGTCGACCTGCGCGCCGCTGTAGGGAATCGCCTCCTTCTTGAGAATCTCTTCGACGCGTGCGAGCAGGGCGGTGTCGACCTTGACGGTCGACTTGGCGCTCGACACCTGCACCGCGGGAGACTCGCCGAAGAAATTCGGCACCGTGTAGATAAACGCCGCGAGGATGGCGATCCCGATCAGCGCGTACTTCCAGGTGGGAAAGCGGTTCACTACTGAAGGCTCTTCAGCGTTCCCTTAGGAAGGAGCATCTGCACCGCCGCCCTCTGCACGCTGATCTCGGTATCGGGCGCGATCTCGAGGCTCACGTACTGCTCGCCCATCTTCGAGATCCGGCCCACGATGCCGCCGGCCGTGACCACCTCGTCGCCCTTCTGCAGCGCCTCGATCATCGCCTTGGTCTCCTTCGAGCGCTTCATCTGCGGGCGGATCATCAGGAAGTACAGCAGCACGAACATCAGGACGATCGGCAGGAAGCCGATGAATCCCGAATCGCCGCCGATGGCGGCCTGGGCATGCGCGGACGAGATCAACAGGGACTCCGGAAACATTTGAATAGACGAAAAATTATACACGGCGAGGCGCGTCGTCCTGCGCCTCGAGCGTGCGGCGCTGCGAGGCGAGCCGCGCCGAGGTCGCCGCGAAGGACCCGGCTTCGATCGCCGCGCGCAGCTCGCCCATGAGCTCCTGGTAGTAGTGCAGGTTATGCAGCGTGTTCAACCGTGCGCCGAGGATCTCGTTGGTCTTCTGCAGATGGTAGAGGTAGGCGCGCGTGAAATTGCGGCAGGTGTAGCAGGCGCAGCGCTCGTCGAGCGGGGCAAGGTCGTCGCGGTAGCGCGCGTTGCGGATGCGGATGTCGCCATGACGCGTGAAGAGCCAGCCGTTGCGCGCGTTACGCGTGGGAAGCACGCAGTCCATCATGTCGATGCCCCCGGCGACGGCCTCGATGATGTCCTCGGGCGTGCCCATGCCCATCAGGTAGCGCGGCCGGGCCGACGGCATCCGCGGCGCGAGGTAGGCAAGGATGCGGCTGCGCTCCTCTTTCGGCTCGCCCACGGCCAGGCCGCCCACGGCGTAGCCGTCGAAGCCGATCGCCTTGAGCTCTTCCAACGACTCGTCGCGCAGGTGCTCGTGCATCCCGCCTTGGGCGATCCCAAAGAGCGCATTCTCGCTTTCAAAAGAATTGCGCGATCGGCGCGCCCAGCGCATCGAAAGCCGCATCGAAGCCGCGGCCGCGGCCTCGGTGGCCGGATAGGCGGTGCACTCGTCGAACACCATGGCGATGTCGGAGTCGAGGAGCGCCTGGATGCGCATCGATTCCTCTGGCGTGAGGAGCAGCCGGTCGCCGTTGACCGGGGAAGCGAAGCGCACGCCTTCCTCCGAGATCTTGCGCAGCGCTCCGAGGCTGAACACCTGGAAGCCGCCCGAGTCGGTGAGAATGGGCCCGCGCCACCCCATGAAGCGGTGCAGGCCGCCGTGTCTTGCGATGACTTCGAGCCCAGGACGCAGCCACAGATGGAAGGTATTGCCAAGCACGATCTGCGCGCCGGTCGCGGCGAGCTCCGCGGGCGAGGTTGCCTTGACCGCGCCGTACGTGCCGACCGGCATGAATGCCGGCGTGTCCACGCGCCCGTGCGCGAGCTCGAGCAGCCCGCGCCGCGCCGCGGCGTCGGTGGCGATCACGCTGAAATTCATCTTTCGATCAGCATAGCGTCGCCGTACGAGAAGAAGCGGTAGCGCAGGGCGATAGCGTGATGGTAGGCCTCCAGGATGCGCTCTTTGCCGGCAAAGGCGCTGACCAGCATGAGCAGCGTCGATTTCGGCAGGTGGAAATTCGTGAGCAGCCGTCCGACCACGCGGAACTCGAATCCGGGATAGATGAAGAGATCGGTTTCGCCCTCGAGCGCGCCGCTGCGCGCCGCGCTTTCGAGCGCGCGCAGGGAGGTCGTGCCTACCGCGAGCACGCGCCGATTTTCCAGGGACTTTATTGTCTGAAGCGGAATCGAATAGCGCTCCTTGTGCATGCGGTGGGCCTCGACCGTGTCGCTACGCACCGGCTGAAAGGTCCCTGCACCGACGTGCAAGGTGAGCCGCGCCAGCGCTGCGCCGCGCGCCTCGATCGCCGCGAGCAGCGCGTCGTCGAAGTGCAGGCCGGCAGTCGGCGCCGCCGCCGCGCCCGGCACGCGCGCGTACACGGTCTGATAGCGCTCGGCGTCCTCTTCGCCGGGATGGTGCGCGATGTAGGGCGGCAGCGGCACGGCGCCGAAGCGCTCGAGCACCCCCTCGACGTCCTCGGCGAACGCGACCCGGTACAGGTCTTGTTCACGTGAAATGATCGTGACGCGAACCGCATCGCCAACCAGGACCGCGGATCCCGCCGCAGGCGGATGGCTCGCCCGGATGAGGGCAAGCGCCTCGCACGGCGCCACGATGCGCTCGACGAAGAGCTCGATCCTGCCGCCGCTTTCCTTGCGCCCGGCGAGGCGTGCCTTGATTACCCGGGTATCGTTCAGGACCAGCGCGTCGCGCTGGTCGACCAGCCGCGGCAGGTCGGAAAACGCGAGGTCTTCGATCGCGCCGTCGGCGCTCAGGTGAAGCAGGCGGCTCCCGCGGCGCTCGCGCGGGGGATGCTGCGCGATGAGCTCGGCCGGCAGGTCGTAGTCGAACTCGGAGACAAGCATCCGGCCCGATTATAATTTTCGTCCCTATTGCACGACCCACGGGAAAACGCGCCGGAATGGCGGAACCGGTAGACGCAGCGGACTCAAAATCCGCCGGTGGCAACACCATGAGAGTTCGAGTCTCTCTTCCGGCACCACTTCACAACAGGGCGCTAAAAAAAGTGTAAAAGCGGTCGATTTGCTGGACACCGGCGCGACCGCCCGCTACCCTTTTCCCGAGCGAAATCAATAACCCTGGGGTGAAGATGGCCAAGGCGCAGGTGAGGGTCCTGCCTTCGGCGCGCAACACGGTGATGGTGGTCGACGACCAGTCGACTGGCCGTGCCATCCTGGAGCAGGTGGTGCGTAGTCTCGACGAGCGCGTCGCCGTCGAGGGGTTCGCCCGGCCGGTCGATGCCGTGGTGTGGGCGACGCGCCACGTATCGGACCTCGTACTCGTCGACTACATGATGCCGGACATGGACGGCATCGAGTTCGTGAAGCGCCTGCGCGCGCTTCCGGGCTACGAGCACGTTCCGATCGTGATGGTTACGGTGCACGACGACCGCAAGGTACGCTACGCCGCGCTCGATGCCGGCATCACCGATTTCCTCACCAAGCCGGTCGATGCGCGCGAATGCCTTGCGCGTTGCCGCAACCTCCTCACGCTGCGCCGGCAGCAGCTTGCGCTGGAGGATCGCAGGCGCCTGCTCGAGCACATGGTGGAGGACGCCACGCGCGAAGTGAGGGAGCGCGAGAAAGAGACTTTGTTGAGGTTGGCTCGCGCGGGCGAGTTCCGCGACGAGGAGACCGGCTACCACCTCATCCGCATGGCGCGCTACTCGCGGCTCATCGCAGCCGCCATCGGCCTCGACCGCGACGAGGCCGAGACCATCGAGCTCGCCGCGCCGCTGCACGACATCGGCAAGATCGGCATCCCCGACCAGATCCTGCTCAAGCCCGCCAAGCTCGACGAGGCCGAGTGGCAGGTCATGCGCCGCCATCCCCTGATCGGGCACGAGATCCTGAAGGGCAGCGCTTCCAAGTACATGCGCATGGGGGCGCTGATCGCGCTCGGCCATCACGAAAAGTTCGACGGCACCGGCTATCCCAACGGCCTGGTCGCGGACCACATCCCGCTTTGCGCCCGCATCGTCGCGGTCGCGGACGTGTACGACGCGCTCACCTCGCTGCGGCCCTACAAGCAGGCGTGGCCGGCCGAGCGGGCGTTCCAGTACCTCGCCGCCCAGCGCGGCCGCCATTTCGATCCGCGCCTGGTGGACGCCTTCATCACCCTGCGAAGAGAGATCACGGAGATCCAGAGCCAATGGCAGGACTCGCGACCGGCCGCGGCGAGCTCGTGAGCGGCGACGCGGGTCCCGGCGCGGCGCCCGCGCGCGCCAGCGCGCTGCAGCGCCTGCGAGCGCGGCTCGCCGCGCGTCCCGACACCGAGCACGAGCAGGGCATCCTGCGCCTCGTCATCACGGCGTTGGGGGCACTGTACCTCCTGCCCGACGCGCTTGCGCACCTCGATGCGCTGCCGCTGTACGTCATGAGCACGCATTTCCTGCTGGCGCTGCTCATCTTCGCCCGCATCGCCTCAACCGGCCACGTCTCGCCGGCGCGGCGCATCTTCGCGCAGTTCTCCGACGTCGCCGCGATCAGCTGGTACATGGCGTTTTTCGGCGAGTCGGCCGGGCCGCTTTTCCTGCTGTACATCTGGGTGACGCTCGGCAGCGGCTTTCGCTTCGGACCGCGCTACCTGATCTCGGAGCTCGCCATGAGCGTGCTCGGGTTCGGGCTGGTGCTGTACCTGAACGAATTCTGGCGCGCGCACCTCGCGCTCGGGGTGGGACTGCTGATCGGCATGTTCGCCGTCAGCCTCTACGTGCTGTCGCTGGTGCGGCGCATGTTCGACGCGCTGGCGCGCGCTGAGGCGGCGAATCTGGCGAAGCGCAGATTCATCTCGAGGGTGAGCCACGAGCTGCGCACGCCGCTCAACGCCATCATCGGCATGGCCGACCTGCTGCGGGACACGCCGCTCAGCCGCGAGCAGGCCGACATGCTGCAGACGCTGCGCGGCTCGTCGCGCGTGATGCTGGGGCTGGTGGAGGACGTGCTCGACTTCTCCAAGATCGAGGCCGGGAAGGTCTTGGTCGAGAAGACCGATTTCGACCTCCACGCGCTCGTCAACAGCACCTGCCGCATCGTTTCCGCGCAGGCCGCCGCCAAGGGCGTCGACTTCGTGGTGTCGATCATGCCCGAGGTGCCCCCCACGGTGCGCGGCGACCCTCACCATTTGCGCCAGGTGCTCATCAACCTCGCCGGCAACGCCGTCAAGTTCACCGAGAGAGGCAGCGTGACCGTACATCTCTCGGTCCTGGCGGAAAGCGACGCCGCCGTGCGCCTGAAGTTCTCAATCCGCGACACGGGCATCGGCATTGCCCCCGAGGCGCAGGCCAAGATCTTCGAGAGCTTCGCCCAGGCCGACGAGTCGACTACGCGCCGCTTCGGCGGCACGGGCCTCGGCACGACGATTGCCAAGCAGCTCGTCGGGCTGATGGGAGGACGCATAGGCGTGGAGAGCGCGCTCGGCTTGGGCAGCACCTTCTGGGTGGAGGTCGACCTCGACAAACAGCCCGAGCGCGCCGGCGCGGTCGGCGGCGAGGCAACTGGCGAGCTGAGGGGAGCCCGCGTCCTGCTCGTCGGTTTCCCGCGGCCCGAGCACGGCGTGCTCGAAGAGGCGCTTGCGCTCTGGGGCGCCACGCCGATTGCCGCCGCCACCGTCGAAGACGGCGTTGCGCGCCTGGTGTCGGAGATCAGCCGCGCCAAGCCCTACCACAGCGCGCTCCTGTACGCGGCGAGCGAGGACATGGAGCTTGCGCAGCGCTTTCGCCGAGCCGCACCCAATCCCCCGCCGCCGACGATTCTTGCGGTGCCGCGCGATGCCGATGTGAAGCGTTTCGAGATGCTCTCCTCCGGGTTCGCGGCGGTGCTCGAGCTGCCGTTCGACAAGCGGCGTCTCTTCAATGTGCTCCATTCGGTGGCGGCGGGCGACGAGGTGCGCGAAGGCGTGGTCCGGCTGCAGGACTATGCGCGCCGCGCGAGCGCCGTCACGGCGTTGCGCATCCTGGTCGCCGACGACAATCCCACCAACCGCGAGGTCATCGGCCGGATCCTGGAGCGTGCCGGCCACGCCGTGGCGTTGGTGCACGACGGCGAGCAGGCACTCGACGCGGTCGAGCGCAGCGCGCCCGACCTGGTGATCCTCGATCGCAACATGCCCGGGATGGGCGGCATGGAGGCGCTGCAGGCGCTGCGGCTCATGACGCGCGGGCGGGCGCGCCTGCCGGCCATCATGCTGTCGGCGGACGTGACGCCCGAGGCGAAGCGCGAGGCGCTCCAGGCGGGCGCCGACGCGTTCCTCCCTAAGCCGATCGAAACCGTTCGCCTGCTCGACGAGATCCAGGCGCTCGCCTCACCCAAGGCAGACGCCGTCGTGGGCAAGGCCGAGCCGCAGCCGCTCCATCCGAAGCCCGCGGTCCCCGCGGCGCCGGCGGTGGTCAACGCCGACACGCTGCAGCACCTCGAGGAGCTCGGCGCCTCGCTCGCGTTCGTCGAGAAGCTGGTCGGGATGTTTCTCACCGACGGCGCCTCGACGCTGGCGCGCATGGAGAAAGTGCTGGCGACGCGAGAGTTCCACGAGTTCCGCTCCTTGTTGCATGCCATGAAGGGCTCGTCGGCGTCCATCGGCACTGACCGCTTGACGAGCCTGTGCAATTCGCTCGGCGGCCTGTCGGACGGCGAGCTTCGCCTGCAGGGACCGGCGTTGCAGCGCGCGCTCGCCGAGGAGCTGACCGCGGCGCGCGCGCAGCTCGAGCGCCACCTGGTCGAGCGGCGCAAGTCGGTCGGTTAGCTTATTCTCGCCGCGTGGCGAGCCGCGATGCGTCGGAACGGGGCGAAGTGCTGCCGGTGCGGCTGCGCGCCCCCGACGGCTACGAGCTCGGCGCTTCCCTCCATGAGAGATCCGGCGCCGGTGCGCCGTCGCGCGCCGCCCTGCTGCACTGTGGCGCGGGTATTCCGGCGCTTCGCTACGTCCGCTTTGCGCGCTATCTCGCGAGCCGCGGAATCCCGACCCTCACGTACGACTATCGCGGCATAGGGCTGTCCCGGCCCAACGGGTTGCGCGGCTTTCCCGCCGGGATCGAAGACTGGGCGGAATACGACTGCGCCAGCGCCATCGCGTGGTTGCGCCAGCGCTACGGCGCGGCCGAGATCATCGGTATCGCGCACTCGATCGGCGCCCTGCTCGCCGGCGGCGCTTCTAACTCGGCCGAGCAATCGCGGCTCGTCCTCATCGGCGGTCATACCGGCTACTACGGCGATTACAGGCGGCGCTATCGCCTGCCGATGACGCTCCTTTGGCATGCGGTCATGCCGGCCGTGACGCCTCTTTTCGGCTATTTCCCGGCTCGCCGGCTGGGGCTCGGCGAGGACCTGCCCGGGATGTTCGCCATGCAGTGGGCCGGGCGCCGCACGCCGGAACTTCGGCCCACCCGAGCGCACGCGAAGCGTGTGCGGTCCTTTCTGGAGCGCTGCGCCGGCCTGCAGCGGTCCGCGCTTCTCGTCACCATCAGCGACGATGCCTTCGCCACGGCTGCCGGCACGCAACACTTGATGGCTTACTACCCGCGACTCCTTCCGCTGCACTATCTCCGCTTCACACCGGCCGACGCGGGCGTGACCCGCATCGGACATTTCGGCTTCTTCAGCCGTCGAGCCGGTACGCCGCTCTGGCCACGCCTGCTCGACGCGCTGGAAGCCGCGCCGCGCTGAGGTTCAGGCTGCGACTTCAGCGGTCACCAGCGCTTGGGTGGCGGCAACGCTTTCGCCCGAGTCCATGCGGCGCACCTGCGCCCGCACAAGGCGGCTCATCATCTTCAGATCGCGCTCGCCCAGGCGCATCGCTGCGTCGACCCACAGCTCGACGATGCCTTCAAGCTCTTCGCGCGTGACCGGGTGGATGCAGTGCCGCGCGCGCAGCACGCCCTGCATGCCGTTGCGTCGCTTGGCGTTCCTGGCGATCCAGTTGCGCACCGCGGTCTCGCCCTGGCCGTCGGTGGCGACCACGTCCACGATGCCGAGCCGGTGCAGCTCCGCCGCCGTCATGATCTTGCCCGAGAGCACCAGTTCCTCGGCGGCTCGTATGCCGATGCGGCGTGCGAGCAGGCTGCACGCACCCATTCCGGGGAACAGGTTGAACAGGATCTCGGGCAGTCCCATCTGAGCGCTTTCCTCCGCGATGATCACGTCCGAGGCGAGCGCGGCCTCGAAGCCGCCGCCGAGAGCATCGCCCTGCACCAGCGAGATGGTCGTCAGCGTCGGGCAGGCGAAGTTTTGGATGCGCCGGTACATATTGTCGATGCACAGCCTTGCGTAGCTGCCGATCGCATGACGGTCCTGCGCCTTGATTAGCATCGAGAAGAGCGCGAGATCGCCGCCCATGTTGAATACACGCGGCGTGCGCGAGGCGAGCACGTAGTGGTTCGGCTGGTAGCTATGGCCGTCGATCTCGACGCGGCCGCAGGCTCGCGCGAGCGCTTCGTCGTGCGACGCGATGTCCTTCAGCAGCCCTAGACTGAAGCAAGGGGCGCCTTGCTTCGGATTGAAATAGCCCCACAGCGTGCCGGTCGCGGGCTCGAATTCGGTCTGATATTGCGAATCGAATCTACCGTACGGGATGCAAAGGCCAACAGTGTCGCGGAGGTTGCTCATCGAATTTCTCCTTCCCCAGAAAGATCGCCCCTCGGGTCAGGAGCGTTTGATTCGGCCCGGAGCCGTGTTGGGAGCGGCGCTCCAGTACCTCCCGCAGTCATTAAAACTAGGCGTGACAAATGTCGCAATCAGGGAGTCCCTGAGGGTTCGCGTTCCTGGCGCAGCGCCAGATTCGTGTAAATTACCTCGCAACCCCCCCTGCCCATGTATGCAATAGTTTGCAAATCGGACGGATTTCCTATCTGTCGCCAGATTTCCGGTGTTACGCCGGATCCGGTCGTCACCTGGAATACCGAGGACGCGGCCAAGGCGTTCATCTCTTCGAAGCGCGCGGACGCAGAGTTCGTGCCGGTGCAGCTCACCGACGAGACAATGGACCGGATCGCACGTGCAATGGGCTGCCCGGTCGAGGCGATGACCTTCGAGCCGTATCCCTCGTAGTAAATCTAGAACTTAGGAGTTAGAACTCGAGGTTGTCGATGAGGCGGGTAGCGCCGAGCCGCGCCGCGCCTAGCACTACCCGTTCCCGCTCGCCGGTTCCGGGCACTTTGAGATCCGCTCGGCGGCGCACCTCTACGTAGTCCGGTTTCCACCCCGCGGCTACGAGCTCATCGAACGCTTGGCGGCCCGTCGCCTTGCCGATGGAAACGGCTTGCAGGACGCGGTGCAGCCGCGGGGCTTCGGCGCGCTCGGACGCCGAGAGGTACGCGTTGCGCGAGCTCATGGCGAGGCCATCGGGCTCGCGCGCGGTTTCGCCGGCGACGATTTCGATCGGCAGATCGAGCTGTCGCACCATCTGTCGCACCACCGCGAGCTGCTGGTAGTCCTTCTTGCCGAACACCGCCGCGGCGGGCTGCACGGCATTGAAGAGCTTCAGCACGACGGTCGACACGCCGTTGAAGAACCCGGCGCGAAAGCGGCCCTCGAGCTCTTCGCCGAGCGGGCCCGGGTCGACGGTCACGGTCTGCGCCTGCGGGTAGAGGACATTCTCGGCGGGCGCGAAGACGAGCTCGACGCCCTGCGCCTCGAGCAGGCGCAGGTCGTCCTCGAAGGTGCGCGGGTAGCGCTCGAAATCCTCGCTCGGCGCGAACTGCAGGCGGTTCACGAAGATGCTCACCGCGACCGCTCGTCCGTGGCGCCGGGCGAGGCGCACCAGCGAAACATGCCCTGCGTGCAGATTGCCCATGGTCGGCACGAAGGCGAGCGGCCCGAGCGCCGCCGCCGCCGCTGCGCGCAGCGTGGGGAGGTCGCGCGCGATCTTCATCCGAGGCTGAAGAACTCGCGCCGGCTGCGCATGCCGCGGATGCGCGACAGGAGCAGCTCGAAATCCGCGTCGCGCTCCACGAAATTGAGGTTCTCCGAATTCACGGTGAGCACCGGTGCGGCGCTGTAGTGATAGAAAAAGCGCGCGTAGCTGTCGGCGAGGAGCGCGAGGTATTCCTCGGAGATGCCGCGTTCGAACGCCGCGGCGCGCCGGCGCACGCGCTCGGCGAGCACCGCGGGCTGCGCCTGCAGATAGACCACGAGGTCGGGCGCCGGAGCCTGCGGCCGCAGCGCCTCGTAGATCTTCTGGTACAGGATGAATTCGTCGCCCGACAGGGTGACGCGCGCGAACAGCAGGTCTTTGTCGAGGATGAAGTCCGCGACCGTCGGTCGCGCGAACATGTCGGGCTGCTTGAGCGGCTCGACCATGCGCGCGCGCTGGAACAGGAAGAAAAGCTGCGCCGGGAGTGCGTAGCGCGCCATGTCCTGGTAGAAGCGCGCGATGAAGGGATTTTCGCCCGGCTGCTCGAGCAGGAGCTCCGCCGAGAGCCTAGGCGCAAGGCGCCGCGCGAGGCTGGTCTTGCCGGCGCCGATCGGGCCTTCCACCACCAGGTAGCGGAACCTATCCACGGAAGACGAAATACACCGCGCCCACGATGCACAGCGACGCCCACAGATAGTCGAGCTTGATCGGCTGCTTCATGTAGAGGATCGCGAAGGGCACGAACACCGCGAGCGTGATCGCCTCCTGCATGATCTTGAGCTGCGGCAGGGTGAGCACGCTGAAGCCGATGCGGTTTGCCGGCACCTGGAGAAGATACTCGAACAGGGCGATGCCCCAGCTCGCGGCCGCGGCCGTCCACCATGGCCAGGTCGCGAGGTTCTTCAGATGCGCGTACCAGGCGAATGTCATGAACACGTTGGAGGCGACCAGCAGCGTGGCCGAGACGAAGACTGGCGAGAACTGGGTCAATCGAGCTTCTCCACGCCCTGGTTCGTGCACTTTTCCAGCAGTAACCTTGCCGGACCCTGCCCGGGAATGGCAACGTCCGGGGCAATTTCGAGCAGAGGAAGCAGAACGAACGCGCGCTCGTGCATTCGCGGATGCGGCACCTGCAGGCTCGCGGTATCGATGACCACGTTTCCGAACAGAAGCAGGTCCAGGTCGAGCGTGCGCGGCGCGTTGGCGAAGCTTCGGCTGCGGCCGTGGCGGGCCTCGACGGCCTGCAGCTCGGCGAGCAGCCGCCCGGCCGGCAGGCCCGTCTCGACCTGCGCCACCGCGTTGACGAAGCGCGGCTGGTCGGCAAAGCCGAGCGGCTCCGAGCGGTACAGCGAGGAAGTGCGCACCACGCGAGTATGCGCGATGGCATCGAGTTCCCGGAAGGCCTGCTGCACCTGGCGCTGCGGCTCGCCGAGGTTGGCGCCCAGGCCGACGAACGCCACGGTCACGCCGCCTCGGACGTCGGTGCGGCCGGAGGAGGCTTCTTGCGCCGGCGGCGCCGGCGCTTGCCGGCTCCGCTCTCGGGCAGCAGCATCGCCTTGCGCGACTCGGCGTCGGCGCTCTGGAATGCGCGCCACCACTCCTCGAGGTCCGCGGGCACTTCGCCGCTCGCGGCGCGCAGCGCCAGGAAATCGTAGGCCATGCGAAACCGCGACGCTTCCAGCAGGCGGAACGCGCGGCTGCCCGAGCGCTGCTCGAAGCGCGGCTGCATCGCCCAGACTTCGCGCATCGTCGCGGTGAGCTTGCGGGTGATGGCAAGCTTCGCACACTGCGTGTCGAGCACCTCGTCCATCGCGCTTTCCAGTGCCGGCAACGCCCGCTCGCCGCGCGCCTGGCGCGCCTTCCATGCCGCGAGCACCTCGTGCCAGAGGAGCGCCGCGAACAGGAACGCGGGCGATACCGGGCGCTCGGCGAGCACGCGCTCGTCGGTCTGCGCAAGCGCGAGGGTGACGAAGCGCTCGCCCAGCGGCTGCTCGAGGATCACGTCGAGCAGCGGCAGCAGCCCCTGGTGCAGGCCCACGTCGCGCAGCTGCCTCAGGCAGGCGCTGGCGTGACCGGACAGCAGGAGCTTGAGCATCTCGTCGAACAGCCTCGCCGGCGGCACCCGCTCCATCAGCGGCGCCAGGCTGCGGATCGGCTCGCGCGTCTGCGCCTCAAGGGTCAGGCCGAGCTTCGCCGCGAGCCGCACCCCCCGCAGCATTCGCACCGGGTCCTCGCGATAGCGCGTCTCGGGATCGCCGATCACGCGCAGCATGCGCTTCTTCAGATCGTCCATGCCGCCGTGAAAGTCGACGATCTCTTCGCTGGCAGGATCGTAATACAGCGCGTTCACCGTGAAATCGCGGCGACGCGCATCCTCCTCCTGGGTGCCGAACACGTTGTCGCGCAGCACCCGGCCATGCTCGTCTTTCTCGGAGGTCCCGGTATCGGCGCCGCGAAACGTGGACACCTCCACCGTGTCGCCGCCCAGCATCACGTGAACCAGGCGAAAACGCCGGCCGATGATGAGCGCGCGCCGGAACAGCGGCCGGATCTGCTCCGGGCGCGCGTCGGTGGCGACGTCGAAATCCTTCGGCGTGATGCCGAGGAGCAGGTCGCGCACGGCGCCGCCGACGACGTACGCGGAAAAGCCCGCCTCGCGCAGCGCCGCGCACACCTTGCTCGCCGACGGACTGAGGGCTTCGCGGGCGAGGCCGTGGCGCTGGCGCGGCAGCCGCTGCACATTTTCGGAGGGCAGCCCGAGCACCCGCCGTATGAACTTCTTGATCATTAAGGGCCGGGATTCTACCGGCGAAGGGAAATCCGTTCCCAACCCCGCCGCGCAGCCTCCCGCGCGAGCCCGTCGTCGGGATCGACCGCGACCGGACGCGTTACGCGCTCGAGCAGCGGCAGGTCGTTGTGCGAATCGCTGTAGAAGGCCGACTCGGCGAATTCGTCAAGGCGCCGGCCCTGGGCGCCGAGCCACTCCTCGAGACGCCGCACCTTGCCTTCGCGGAAGCACGGGACGCCGGCGACCCGACCGGTGAAGCGTCCGTCGCAACACTCGGGCTCGGTCGCTATGAGGTTCGGCACGCCGAATTCGCGTGCGATGGGCGCGGTGACGAAGCTGTTGGTGGCAGTGATGATGGCGCAGAGATCGCCGCGCTCGAGGTGGCGCGTCACGAGGGCGCGCGCCTCGGCGCTCACCATGGGCAGAATGCGGCTGCGCATGAAGTCGGCGTGCCAGCGGGCGAGATCGGCCTGCGTGTGCGCGGCGAGAGGACGCAGCGCGAAGCCGAGGTACTCGTGGATGTCCAGCGTGCCGGCGGCATACTGATCGTAGTAGGCGCGGTTCTGCGCCTCGTAGGCCTCGCGCTCGAGGATGCCGCGGTCAACCAGGAATTGACCCCACTCGTAGTCGCTGTCGCCGCGGAGCAGCGTGTTGTCGAGGTCGAACAGGGCGAGGCGCATGGCGCCCCGCAGTCTATCCTGACGAGATGCTCAGAATCGGCGCTGGACGCCGATGCGGAAGTCCTGCAGCCGCAGCAGCCC
>DASYPG010000399.1:0-6973 GCA_036006885.1 Burkholderiales bacterium
GATCACCCCCTTATATGGCGCCGACAAGACGCTGGTCGGATTCGCGAAAGTCACCCGCGACCTGACCGAGCGGCGCGACTATGAGGAGCGTCTTCGGGACAGCGAGGAGCGCTTCCGCCTGCTCGTCGAAGGCGTGAGCGACTATGCGATTTTCATGCTCGACGTGAACGGGGCGGTGGCGACCTGGAACGCCGGCGCGGCACGAATCAAGGGCTACAGTGCCGAGGAAATCATCGGGCAGCACTTCCGCAAGTTCTATCCCGAGGACGCCGTCGAAAGCGGCTGGCCGGAGCACGAGCTGCGCGTGGCCACCGCGGAGGGGCGCTTCGTCGACGAAGGCTGGCGTGTGCGCAGGGACGGCTCGAGGTTCTGGGCGCACGTCAACATCACGGCTCTGCGCGACGACGCCGGGCGTCTGCGCGGATTCGCCAAGCTGACGCGTGACCTGACCGAGCGCAGGCGAACCGAGGCCCTGGAGGCGAGCGGCGCAGAACGCGAGGCCATGCTCGAGACCGAGCGCAACGCACGCATGCTCGCCCAGCGCACCGCTCGAATGAAGGACGAATTCCTGGCGACGTTGTCGCACGAGCTGCGCACGCCGCTGAACGCCATCCTGGGATGGGCGCAGCTGTTGCACAGCCGTGAAGCGCCCGGGACTGCGGAACTGCACCGAGGCATGGAGATCATCGAGCGCAATGCGCGCGCGCAGGTACGCCTGATCGACGACCTTCTCGACCTGAGCCGCATCATGGCCGGGCGCTTCAGGCTCGATGTCCAACAAGTGTCGCTGGTCGAGATCGTGAGGAGCGCGCTCGACTCCATCGAGCCGACCGCGCAGACGAAGGGGGTGCGCCTGGAAAGCGTGCTCGATCCGCAAAGCGTGATCGTCTCCGGCGATCCGGCGCGCCTGCAGCAGGTGTTCTGGAATCTCCTGACCAACGCGGTCAAGTTCACGCCCAAGGGCGGAAGGGTCCAGGTGCTGCTGCAGCGGGTGAACTCGCATATCGAGTTCAGCGTCAGCGACACCGGGATCGGAATTCCGGCGAGCTTCCTGCCGCACGTGTTCGAGCGCTTTTCGCAGAAGGACAGCTCGACACACCGGGAGTACGGCGGCCTGGGGCTGGGGCTGGCGATCTCCAAGCAGCTCGTCGACCTGCACGGCGGCTCGATCCGGGCGAAGAGCATGGGAGAAGGGCACGGCGCCACCCTCGTGGTCACGCTCCCGCTCGTCATCCTCGGGAAAGAAAAGGATCAAGGCGAACGCGTACACCCGACCGCCGCGGACATCTCCCCGCCCGTGCCCATGCCGAAACTGGACGGCTTGCGCGCGCTCATCGTCGACGACGAAGCCGACACGCTCGAGCTGATTCAGCGGTTGTTGGAGAACCAGGGTGCGCTCGTGACCACCGTGCGTTCTGGTGACGAGGCCCTCCGGCTGCTCGCGACCCATACGCCCGATGTGCTGATCAGCGATATCGGAATGCCCGGCATGGACGGCTACCAGTTCATGCGCCGCATGAGGGCGGCCGAACCCAAAGGCAAACGTACGCCCGCTCTTGCACTTACGGCCTTCGCTCGACCCGACGACCGGAAGCTCGCGATCCTGGCCGGCTATCAGGCACACCTGGCGAAGCCCTTCGATATGGCGGAGCTCGCGATCGTCGTGGCCGGACTGGTGGGGCGCACCTAGTCTACGGCGGGCGCGCAGGACTCGCCCATGTGCCTCGCGAGCTTAATGGGCCCTTAATCCGCTCTGCTTAATGTGCCGTCGTCAATGATTCTGGAGACGATATGGGCACTAGCAGACTGGCATGGACCGCTGCAGCCGCCGTGGGGATGGCGGCCCTCCCGGCTATTGCTGCGTGGGCCGCAACCCCGGCCGAGCAGCAGACGCGGTTCGAAGCCGAGGCCCGCGCGGCCGGTTCCGGCTTCAGCGGCTTCTCGGCGCAACGCGGCGAGGTGTTCTTCAAGGCGACGCACGGCGGCGATTGGAGCTGCGCATCCTGCCATACCGGGAATCCGCTCGCGCCGGGCAAGCACGCGAAGACGGCCAAGGCCATCGCGCCGCTCGCGCCTGGCGCCAATCCCGAGCGGTTCACCGACAACGCCACGGTCGACAAGTGGTTCCGGCGCAATTGCAATGACGTGCTCGGCCGCGCCTGCAGCGCGCAGGAAAAGGGCGACGTGCTGCAGTACCTGATGTCTCTCAAGTAGGAGGACCCAAGTGGACACGACAAGACGCTGGATTCTGGACATCGTCGCCTGGGTGGTCGGGCTGCTCGCGGCCACGGTACTGCTCGCGCACGAGGCAATGGCGGGCGGCAGCCTGGCTACGCCCCCCAACGAGCGATGGAAGGCCGAGTGCGGCAGCTGCCATATCGCCTATCCGCCGCAGCTTCTGCCCGCGCAGGCGTGGCATCGCATCATGTCGCAGCTCGACAAGCACTTCGGGACCGACGCGAGCCTCGATCCGGCCGCGGCAGCCGAGATTGCCGCACATCTCGAGCGCTATTCGGGTTCCGGACGGCGCATCGACACTGGGCGAGGCAGCCTACGCATTACGGAAACAGCGTGGTTCGTGCACGAGCACGACGAAGTGGGCCCGGCGGCTTGGAAGCTGCCGGCGGTGAAGAGCGCGGCAAACTGCGCCGCCTGCCACGCCAGCGCCGAGCAGGGCGATTTCCGGAAACGCAACATCCGCATTCCACGCTAGAGGTGCACGATCATGCAGAAATCCAAAGTCCTGGTCTGGGACGTCCCGACACGGGTATTCCACTGGCTGCTTGCAGTGGCGTTCGCCGGCGCATTCCTCACCGCCGAATCGGAGCGGTTCCGCGACGTGCACGTCATGCTGGGCTACACGGTCCTCTGCCTTGTGGCGTTCCGCCTGGTCTGGGGATTGATCGGCACGCGCTATGCGCGGTTCTGGTCGTTCGCTTACGGTCCGCGCAGTGTGTTGACGTACATCAAGTCGCTATTCACGCGGTCGCCGCAGCATCACCTCGGGCACAACCCGGCAGGCAGCTGGGCGGTCTATGCCCTCCTGGCCTTGAGCCTGTTCGCGGGTGCAAGTGGATACGCGACTTACAACGACATCGGCGGCCATTGGATGGAAGATGTGCATGAAGCCTTGGCGAATACGCTTCTCGCCCTCGTGGTCGTTCACATCGCCGGAGTGCTCGTGAGCAGCGTCCTGCATCGGGAGAACCTCGTGCGTTCGATGCTGACGGGCTACAAGTCCGCGAAGCCGGGCGACGGCATCCGTTTCCGGCACAGGCTGATCGGCGCGGCGCTGGTCATCGCGGTAGCTGCGTTCTGGATCGCCGGGCCCGATTCGCTGTCAGCGTCGTGGAATCCATCGTTGAAGATCACCGCGGATGCGCATCCTCGTCGTTGAAGACGACCGGCTTCTTGGCGACGGTATCAAAGCCGGCCTCACGCAGGCCGGCTTTGCCGTGGATTGGATTCAAGACGGCATCGCCGCCGAGCTTGCGCTCGGGGCGGGCTCGCATGCTGCCGTGGTGCTCGACCTGGGACTGCCGCGGCTCGCGGGTCTTGATTTGCTGCGCCGCATGCGCGCAGCGGGCAACAAGACGCCGGTCCTGATCCTGACCGCCAGGGATGCGATCGAGGACAGGGTCAAGGGACTCGACAGCGGTGCAGACGACTATGCGGTCAAGCCCTTCGACCTGCACGAGCTTGCGGCGCGGCTGCGCGCCCTGATCCGCCGCTCGGCTGGAGATGCGGCGCCGGTGCTTCGCATGGACGAGATCGAGCTTGATCCGGCCGCGCGTCGGGTCCGCTTCAAAGGCAAGCCGGTCGAGCTCCCGGCGCGCGAGTACGCGTTGCTCCACACCCTCATGCTCAGCGCGGGTCGCGTGCTCACGCGCGAGCAGCTGACCGAGCGTCTCTACGCGTGGGGCGAGGAGCTGGAGAGCAACGCGATCGACGTGCACATCCATCATCTTCGCCGCAAGCTTGCGCCGCATCTGATCCGCACGGTGCGCGGCGTCGGCTACGTGATGCCTCGCCTGCCGAATGGCTAGCGGCACGTCCTACTCCCTGAGGCGGCGCCTGCTGCTCGGTGTCCTCGCGGTGGTCGCGCTGGTCTGGCTCGCGACGGCGGCCTACAGCTATTTCGACGCGAGGCACGAGATCAACGAGCTGCTCGACGCCCACCTCGCCCAGTCGGCGTCGCTCATCGTGGCGCAGGTCGGACACGATCTCGAGGAGATCGAGCTGGAGCACGCGCCGAAGACCGACAAGCGCGCGCGTCGCGTCGCGTTTCAGATCTGGGAGCGGGGCAGCGTCCTTCGCCTGCATTCGGCCGACGCACCGCCGTCGCGGCTTTCGCGGCGCGAGGAGGGATACAGCAACGCAACCATCGACGGCAGGAGCTGGCGGGTGTTCAGCACCTGGGACGCCAGGCGCAGATTCCTGGTGCAGATCGCCGAGCGAGACGAGGCGCGCCGCCAAATCGCGGCCGGGATCGCGACGAACCTGCTGTTTCCGCTTCTCATCGCCTTGCCGGTCCTCGCCCTCTTTGTCTGGCTCAGCATCGGCCGCGCGGTGAAGCCTTTGAACCGCCTGGGACAGGAAGTGGCGCAGCGCAAGGCTGACAATCTGCGCCCGCTGGCGCAGGAAGGGGCGCCGCGCGAGGTCGTTCCCCTGGTGCGCAGCCTCAACGCCCTGTTTGAGCGCGTCGGGCGGTTGGTGGAGAACGAGCGGCGATTCACCGCGGATGCAGCGCACGAATTGCGCACGCCGCTCGCCGCGGTGAAGGCGCAGGCACAGGTCGCGCAGGGTGCCGCGGACGACCCGGCGCGGCAGCATGCGCTCGAGCGCGTCATAGAGGGCTGCGACCGAACCACGCGGCTCGTGGACCAGCTTCTCACCCTGGCGCGTCTGGAGCCCGACGCCGCGCGGCCATCACGTTCGTGCGAGCTCGTGAGCCTCGCTCGCGAGGTCATCGCCGAGCTTGCGCCTTTCGCGCTCGCCCGCAACGTGGAGCTCGAATTGCACGGATCGCAGCCCGTGCCGATGGAAGGGCACCCCGATCTGCTCTTCGTGCTGCTGCGCAATCTCGTCGACAACGCGATTCGCTATAGCCCCCGAGGAAGCAGCGTGCAGGTCCATATCGCTCATACTGACGACACTGCGAGTGTTGCGGTTAGTGACGAAGGACCGGGGATCGCGCCCAATGAGCGCGAAAGGATCGGCCGGCGCTTCTACCGCGTCCTGGGAACCGGCGAGAGCGGCAGCGGGCTTGGCCTTTCCATCGTGCGGCGCATCGCGGAGATCCATTTGGCGGAACTCAGATTCGAGCAAGGCGAGACCGGCAAAGGGCTGCGGGTCATCGTCGAGTTCCGATATGTTCCGCAAGCCGGCGTTGCGGCGCGGGAGAACGCGGCAAAATAGGCCGAGCGCGCCATGGAGCCGGCGCGGCCGTTGACTTTCCTCGAGCCAGCCGCGTAATCTATACGCGGGGGAAACAGGACCCCCGGGATTCATCCCTCCAAGACGGTGCCCCGTCCAATCCTGTAAGCGTTGCGCGCGAGCGCGGGCACTGTCGATCTCCAGAACGGTGCCGACTTCGCTGTCCCATGGGTTCGCATCCCTATGGGCGGCGCCACGCCTTACAACGTTTGCACTTGGAGGTCTGACATGCGCTACACCCTGAAGCAGATCCACTGCCGTCCCTGGACGCTCTCCTACCTCTCGGTGAAGCTCATCGAGAGCCATTACGAGAACAACTACGGCGGCGCGCTCAGGCGCCTGAACGCCATCACCGAGCAGCTCGAGTCGCTCGATTTCGCGAACACGCCGGCTCATGTCCTGAATGGGCTCAAGCGCGAGCAGCTGGTCGCGCTCAATTCCACGCTGCTGCACGAGCTTTACTTCGCGAGCATGGGCGGCGACGGCCAGCCGACGAAGGCGATGAGCGAAATCCTCGCGCGCGACTTCGGCTCGATCGATCGCTGGCGCGCGGAGTTCAGGGCGATGGGATACGCGCTCGGCGGCGGTTCGGGGTGGGTGCTGCTGACGTACGTGCCGCGCGACGGGCGTCTCATCAACCAGTACGCCGCCGAGCACTCGCAAGCGGTCGCGGGCGGCGTGCCGATCCTCGCGCTCGACATGTACGAGCATGCGTACCACATCGACTTCGGCGCCAACGCCAAAGCATACGTCGATACGTTCCTGCGCAACCTGGATTGGCTAGCGCTCGAGCTGCGCTACGAAGACGCGGCCAAAGTTCCCGCGCCGCGGCTGCTCGAACAGCCGGAGTTCGGAGACATCGAAGGCATCGGCGTGGAGGAAGTGAAGCAGATGATGGCCGCCGGCAAGCCCGTCCAGGTCATCGACGTACGCCCGCGGGCGGCCGTCTCGCGCGGGCAGGATATCGCGGAGGGCGTTCGGTGGCGGGATCCCGAGCAGCTCCAGCAGTGGATCGGCGAGCTTTCCAAAACGGAGCCGGTCGTCGTGTACTGCGCGTACGGTTTTCACGTCGGCTGCAAGACCGCGATCAAGCTGCGCGAGGCGGGCTTCGACGCCAGGTACATGAACAGCGGCCATTCCGGCTGGAAGGCGATCGGTCATCCGTTGCGAATGAACACATGACGCGATCGTGAAAGCTGATTGACAGGGAAACGGCACAGGGCTTGCTCGCGGCAAAGCACCCCATCCATTCAGGAGCGTGCAATGAAAGCGACCTTTGTCCGTGCGGCAATTGCCTGCGCGGCGCTCGGATTCTGCGCCCCGTCGTTCGCCCAGTCGAGCTCCGATCGGCCCGCCGATGCGGCCACGCCGCCGTCCGCGCCGGCGAGCGCGCCCACCCCGTCGGGCTCGCCCGAAAAGGGCTCGAGCTCCGGGGGTGCGTCGGCCGATCAAAATCGCAGGTCGAACACCTTCACGCACGGCGAATCGAAGCGCTGCGAGAGCCTCTCCGGCGCGCAGAAAGACCAGTGCGACAAGG
>DASYPG010000400.1:0-3965 GCA_036006885.1 Burkholderiales bacterium
TAGCCCGAGTCGCACAGCATGTCGAGGTGCGCGCCGCCGTCGCCCAGGCCGAGCAGCATGTCCTTGTTGCGCAGGATCTCGGTCATGCGGTCGACGCGCGTATTGAACGACTGCATGGTGAATTCGTTCCGCAGATCATCGGCGAGCGTGATGTCGAGCAGCGCATCGACGCCGTCCACGCCTCGCTCCGCGGCGATCTCGGCGACGGTGCGGCCTTCCAGCTGCTTCAGCCCGGGGGAATGCACCTCGTGCACGGTGATGCGCTCCCAGTTGCCGAACGACGCCGGGCGCTTGAGCTCTTCCCGGAATTGATTCCTGAACCTGATGTCTCTGTATACCGCGGCCTGCGCTTCCTTCGACTGGTCCTCGAACACGCGCTTCCACGACGGGAACGCCGCAAAGGAGAAGGGGTTCCTCATGTTGATCTCGCGCGTGAGCGGCAGGGGCGAGGTCTGCGGCCGCGCGCCGCGCTCGATCATCGGCCGCACCCTCCTGAGCGAGGTGCGCAGCGCCTCGGAAATGTCGTCGCGGTCGAACATCGCGATGAACGTGATCGGCCGACCGCTCTCGGCGAGCATGAAGTCGAGGAGCTCGAGCTCCGGGTCGTCCATCACGCCGATCTGCTTAGTCATCGCGATCTCGATCGCGCCTTTCCCGCGTTCCTTGAGCGCGTTGCAATAGGCCTTGAGTTCCTCCTTGCTGGCATTGCGGCACGCCAGCGGCCGGCCCTGGTAGCCGAGGTGCTGGTTGAGGAGCGTGCTGGTAAAGCCGAACGCGCCCGCGTCGATCGCTTCACCCAAAAGTTCCTTTATCTCTGCCGTTTCTTGGGACGTGGCGGCACGCTCCATCGACGCCTCGCCCATCACGTAGTGCCTGAAAGGCGTGAGCGGCGCGAGGAACGCGAGGTTGAGCGCCGGATTGCGCCGCGCCGCGGCTTCCATGTACTGGGGGAAGCTCTCCCAGTCCCAGGTGATGCCGGCGGCGAGCACCTCGAAGGGAATCGCCTCGACGTTGACCAGATCGCGCATCGCGATCTCGCGCGCCTCGGGGCGGCAGGGCGCGATGCCGACGCCGCAGTTCCCCATCACTACCGAGGTGACGCCGTGCCAGGACGAGGGCGTGAGCGCGCCGTCCCAGCAGATCTGCGCGTCGTAGTGCGTGTGCGGGTCGATGAACCCCGGCGCGACCACGAGCTCGGACGCGTCGATGACCCGCTTTGCGATTCCCGAAAGAGAACCGAGGTCGGCGATTTTCCCGCCGGTAACCGCCACGTCAGCGCGCCGCGCGGGGGCACCCGTGCCGTCGACCACGAGCCCGTTCTTGATCAGCAAGTCGTACATAGCTCTCATTGCGGCTCGATCTTGGCGAGCTTCACCCAGCGCTCCCAGCGCTTGGCTTCGGCCTTGAGATGCGCCGCCATCGATTCGGGCGAGCCGGGGAAGGCGTCGAGCGCGGCGCGGGCGAGGAATTGCCTGGCGTCGTCGCTGCCCGTAATCTGGTTGAACCAGCCCGCGAGGCGCTCGACGATCGGACGCGGCGTTCCGGCCGGGACCACGACGCCGAACCAGGGCGCGATGTCGAACTCTCCCAGGCCGAGCTCCGAGAGCGTCGGGATGTCCGGAAGCGCGCTCTGGCGCTTCGCCGCGGTGACGGCGAGGATGCGCAGGCGATGCGGATGCTGCGTGACCGCCCAGGTGGTGTCATAGGAGATGAAGTCGACGCTGCCGCCGACCACGCCGGTCAGCGCATCCACGGTCACCTTGTAGGGCACGTAGACCGTGGACAGGCCCATCTTTTCCTTGAACAGCTCCGCCGCCACCTGCCCGGTGTTGGAGCCGGTGCCGTAGAAGCCGTGGTTGGGCTTCGCCTTCAGCGACTTCACCAGGTCATCGATCGACTTGACCGGCCCGGCGGCGTCGACCGCGAGCACGAAGCTGAGCGAGGCCACGCTGGTCACCGGGGCGAAATCCTTGAACGGGTCGAACGGCAGCTTCTTGAAGATGTAGGGCGCGGTGGCGAGGGTCGAGCTCGCCGGGGTGATCATGAGGGTGTAGCCGTCGGGCTTCGACTTGGCGACGAAGTCGCTCGCGAGCGTGCCCTGCACGCCGGGCTTGTTTTCCACCAGCACGGGCTTCCCCGCGAGCTTCGACAGCCGGTCGCTGTAGTAGCGCACGATGATGTCGGCGCCCGAGCCGGCGGCGAAATTGCAGATCGAGCGGATCTCGCGCGCCGGATAGTCCTGCGCCCAGCCCGGCGCAGCGAGGACCGCGAGCGCGGCCGCGGCCCCAAGCTTGGCTATCATGCTCATCTTGCCACCTCTCTCCTCGCAGTAGTTTAAACCCATGACGTTTAAACCCACGACTCCCTCCCCGCGCCGGGTCGCGATTGTCGGCGGCGTGCGCATTCCGTTCGCGCGCGCCAACACCGGCTACAACGAGGCGACCAACCAGCAGATGCTGACAGCAGTTTTTCGTTCCTTGGTGGAAAGGTACTCTTTGACAAACCAAGGGGTCGGCGAGGTCGCCGCCGGCGCCGTGATCAAGCACTCGCGCGACTGGAACCTCGCACGCGAGTCTACGCTCGGCAGCGGGCTGCATCCCGACACGCCGGCCTACGACGTGCAGCGGGCCTGCGGCACCAGCCTCACCGCGGCGGTGCAGGTGGCGCACCGCATTGCCGCGGGCGAGATCGAGTGCGGCATCGCCGGCGGCGTGGACTCGGCGAGCGACATCCCGCTCACCTACGGGCCGGAGCTCCAAAAGATCGTGCTGACAAGCGCGCACGGGCGCACCGCCGGAGAACGGCTTTCGCCTTGGTTCGGCTTGAGACCAGGACATCTCAAACCCTCGGCGCCGGGGATCGCCGAGCCGCGCACCGGGCTTTCGATGGGGCAGCACGCCGAGGAAATGGCGAAGGAGTGGCGCATCGGCCGCGCAGAGCAGGACGAGCTCGCGGCTGCGAGCCACCGCAATGCCGCGGCGGCGTGGAAGGCCGGCTTCTTCGAGGACCTGGTCGTGCCGTTCAACGACCTGCGCCACGACAACAACGTGCGCCCCGATACCTCGCTCGAGAAGCTCGCCTCGCTGCGGACCGCGTTCGACCGCTCTTCCGCCGGCACCCTCACCGCCGGCAACAGCTCGCCGCTCACCGACGGCGCCGCGTGCGTGCTGCTCGCCTCGGAGGAGTTCGCGCGCTCACGAGGCTTTCCCGTCCAATGTTTTCTGACCCAATCGGAGGCGGCAGCGGTCGATTTCGTCGGCATGGCCGGACCGAAGGAAGGCATGCTCATGGCGCCGGCCTACGCCGTGCCGCGCATGCTCGACCGCGCGGGCCTCAAGCTGCAGGACTTCGACATCTACGAGATTCACGAGGCCTTCGCCGCGCAGGTGCTCTGCACGCTGAAGGCGTGGGAATCGCAGGAGTATTGTCGGACCCGGCTCAAACGCGAGGCAGCGCTCGGTGCCATCGATCGCTCGAAGCTGAATCCGAAAGGCTCGAGCGTCGCCATCGGTCATCCCTTCGCCGCCACCGGCGCGCGCATCGTTGCGACGCTCGCGAAGCAGCTCGCCGAGCGCGGCTCGGGCCGCGGCCTCATCTCCATCTGCGCAGCGGGCGGGATGGGCGTGACGGCGATTCTCGAACGATAAGAAACTCGCGCGCATGGCGCAGGCGATTTCGAAGCCCGATCTTTTTGCGCGCCTTGCCGAAGGCCACGCCGCGCGCATCACGGTGGTCACGCCCAATCGCCGCCTGTCGCAAAGCCTCATGGCGGATTTCGATGCCCATCAGGCGGCGCGCGGCCTCGCCGCCTGGGAAGCGCCCGACATCCTGCCGCTCGACGCGTTCGTCGTGCGACTGTGGGAGGAGGCGCTGTATTCCGAGCGGGAGCTGCCGCTCCTTCTCACCCCGGCGCAGGAGCAGGCGATCTGGGAGGAGATCCTCGCCGGCGCGGATCTCCTGTCCAT
>DASYPG010000401.1:0-3385 GCA_036006885.1 Burkholderiales bacterium
GTGCGGCACCTGCAGGATCTCGGTGACGGCCTTGAAGTCCTTCAGCGAGTTGAACTTCGCGCTCGGATAGACGTGCGGCACGATCGCCATCACGCCCTTGACGGTGAAGAGCAGGTTGTAGCCGTCGGGCGGCATCGTGGCGGCCACTTCCGCGCCGATCATTCCACCCGCCCCCGGCCGGTTGTCGATGATCACCGGCTTGCCCAGCGCGGGATTGAGCCGCTCGGCGAGCAGGCGCGCCACGATGTCCGGCGAGACGCCGGCGGCGTAGGGCAGGATGACGCGGATGGGGCGGTCGGGGTAGTTCGACTGCGCCCAGGCGCCGGACGTGACGACGCAAACCGTCAGCGCGGCGGCCGTAGTCCAAGCGACGGTGCCGAGCAACGCGCTTCTACGTGTCAAGGGAACCTCCTCCAAGGTTGGGAAGCTAGGTTAGCGCAGAGCGCATTCCCGTTGTTGGAAAAGCCGCGGCGTCACTGGAGGGCCATTCCGCGGTCAACTATTCTTTTCCAGCGACAGGGTCACCACAGGTCCCCTGCGTCTGCGCCGTCGGTGAGCAGGATCATTTCCTGTAGCCGAGGATCCCTGAAGCGAGCGAGCGCGGGTCGCGCGGCGCGGCGCGGCCCTCGTCGACCAGGGTGAAGAACTCGAACAGCGCCCGGTTGAACGCCTCGGGCTCCTCGATGTTGATGGTGTGCCCGCTGCGCGGCAGGACCACCAGGCCGGAATTGGGGATGCTGCGCTTCATGAGTAGCGCTGGCTCCAGGCAGGGATCGTCCTCGTCGCCGGTGACGATGAGCGCCGGCACGGTGATCCGCTTCATGTCTTCGATCAGCTCGTAGAGCGACGCGCGGCGCATCTGCACGCCGCGCATGGTGAGCGCGTGGCCGGTGGCGGACTGCTCGGCGAGCTGCCGCGCGAATTCGGCCCAGCCGCGCGGGTCCTTGTTCTGGAACTGGACCCTCGTCGGGCCGAGGGCGTACTTGCTCGCGGCCTCAGACCAATTACTGAGGAAAGAAGAGGCCGCCGCTTCGCACTCGGCGCGGAACTTCTCCTTCTTGTCGGGCTCCGCGCCATAGCCGCAACCCGCGATGACGAGCGAGCGCGCGCGCTGCGGGTAGGTAATGCCGAAATGCAGCGCGGCGAAGCCGCCCATCGACAGGCCGACGATGTGGGCACGGTCGATCTTCAGGTGGTCGAGCACGGCCAGCGCGTCGCCCCGCGCGATCGCCTGGGAGTAGCGCTCCGAATCCTCCGGGATGTCGGAAGGCGGGAAGCCGCGGGCGGCGTAGGCGACGCAGCGGAAGTAGCGCGAGAAGAACCGCACCTGCGGCTCCCAGCTGCGGTGGTCGCCGGCGAACTCGTGGATGAAGAGCAGCGGCGTGCCGGCGCCGGTGTCCTCGAAATAAAGCCGTGTGCCGTCCCTAGCGTTCGCGTGTGGCATGAGCCCCTCCATTATCATCATAAGGTTGGAGGTGACAAAGCGATGACGGCGAAACCGATTGCGAAACAATGGCGCGCCGAAGCCGTGGAGGCGGCGCTCGCGGCGCAGGGGATCGTGCTCGCGCCCGGGCGCGCCGAGCGCATAGCGCGGGCGCAGCAGGCCCTGCTCGGCGCGAGCGCGGCCGATCCGCTGCTCGGCACGCTCGAGTTCCAGGCCGACCCCTCGGGCTTTCTCCTCGCCCTGAAGAAGCAGACGTGAGCGACCCGGCGCTGCTCTCCCTCGCGCAGGCGCGCGAGGTTCCTCACCGGGAGCTGGTCCAGGCCTGCCGCGCGCGGATCGAGCACTGGCAGCCGCGCATCAACGCCTTTGTCGAAGTAGCGGAAAGCCGGACGAAAGGTGTGCCGCTGGCGCACAAGGACAGGTTCTACCGCGCGGGCCGCGAAGCGGCCTGCGGCTCGAAGATCCTGCGCGGTTGGGTCGCGGGGGAAACCTCGGCCGCGCTGGAGCGACTCGATGCAGCGGGCTTCGCCGACCTCGGCCGCTTGAACATGTCCGAGTTCGCCTATGGACCGACGGGGCACAACGAGCACTTCGGCGATTGCCGCAATCCGTGGAATCCCGACTACATCACCGGCGGCTCCTCCAGCGGTTCCGGCGCGGCGGTCGCGGCCCGGCTGGTATTCGGCGCGCTCGGTTCGGACACCGGTGGCTCGGTGCGCCTGCCTGCGGCCGCCTGCGGCATTACCGGCCTGAAGACGACGTGGGGCCGCGTGTCGCGCCACGGTGCGATGCCGCTGTCGCATTCGCTCGACACGGTGGGCCCGCTCGCGCGCAGCGCCGAGGATTGCGCCATCCTGCTCCAGGCGATCGCCGGCTTCGATGCGAGGGACCCGCAGACCTCGCGCGAGCCGGTGGACGATTACTTGCAAGAGAAAAACAAAATCCGTATCGCGATTTCGTCGACCTGGATCGAGCGCAACGCCGAACCCGAAGTGGCGGCCGCCGTGCTCGCTGCCGCGGGGCTTCTCGACAAGAACCCGATCGAAGTCGAGCCGCCGGATTTTGAGACACTCTCGGCCCACTGCCTGGTGGTGATGCAGGCCGAGGCCTCCGCGCAGCACGCGAAGTGGATGCGCGAGCGTCCAGGCGACTACTCCTCCTCTGTGCGCGCGCGGCTCGAGTCCGGGTATGCGATTCCGGCGAGCCAGTACCTCGAGGTGCTGCGGCTGCGCCGTGCGGCGCTCGATCGTTTCTGCGCGCAGACGCTCGGCGCGGCGGATGTCTACGTCGTTCCCGGAATCGCGATTCGATTGCCGACGCGCGAGGAGACCGGCCCGAAGGGGGGCGAGCGCATGCCGCGCCTCCTGGCGGATCTCTCGCGCCTCACCCGCTGGGTCAACTATCTCGGCGTACCGGCGCTCGCCCTGCCGTGCGGCTTTGATTCGCGCGGAATGCCGCTCTCGCTGCAGCTCGTGGCCAGGCCCTTCGCCGAGGCGACCTTGCTTGCCGCCGGACAGGCCTACCAGCGCGCGACCGACTGGCACTGCCGAGCGCCCGCCTGATGGCCGTTCGCGTCGTGCGTCTGGGCACGCCGAAAGCACCGCGGGAAGGTCTGCGCCTGGGCACGGTGCGCCGACCGCCGCGCGGGGTGAAGAAGGCCGACTTCGCCCGGCTGAACTATTACGACCTGTGGCTTCCGCTCCTCTCTCCGAGCCAAGCCGTCGTCACGCGCGCCATGTCGCAGCCGTGGACCGAGGCACGCTGGAAGAAGTTCGTCGGGGACTATCGCCGCGAGATGGACCAGCCGGCGGCGCGTCAACTGATCGAGCTCCTCGCGCGCCTTTCGCATGACGTCGACTTCTCGGTCGGCTGCTACTGCGAGCGCGAGGATCGCTGTCACAGATCGATTCTGAAAAGGCTGCTCGAAGAAGAAGGAGCGAA
>DASYPG010000402.1:0-12719 GCA_036006885.1 Burkholderiales bacterium
GCTGGCGGCGCGGCGCGCGGCGAGAAGCGGGGCGCACACGGTTATCGCCTCGGGGCGGGAGCCCGACGTGCTGGTGCGGCTCGCCAAGGGCGAGCCGATCGGCACGCGTCTTTCCGCCGCCACCGTGCCGCTCGCGGCGCGCAAGCAGTGGCTCGCCGACCACCTCAACGTGAGCGGCCGGCTGCGCCTCGACGCCGGCGCGGTAAAGGCGCTGACACGCGACGGCAAGAGCCTGCTGCCGATCGGCGTGGTCGAGGTCTCGGGCGCGTTCCTGCGCGGCGAGGTCGTGGCCTGCCTCGAGCCCGGCGGGCGCGAGGTGGCGCGCGGCCTCGCGAACTATTCGGCCGACGAGACGCGGCGCATCATGCGCCGCCCATCGGGTGAGATCGAGTCGATCCTCGGCTACGTGGACGAGCCCGAGCTCATCCACCGGGACAATTTAGTGCTGCTCTAGCAGCAATTGCTAGTACTGCTCCCCGATCGGGCGATTCTCGCGGCGGGTGCCGGGATGGCCGCCGGCGCGGATCGCCTGCTGCGCCTCGGCGCTGGTCCGCACGACGGCGCGGCCGGGACAGAAATACTCCTTGGCGAGCGTCGGCTGCACGGCATTTGCGTTGCGCGGGATCGTTCGCCATTCCGAGGGCTGGCCGCCCCAGCCGCCCTCGGGACGGCCGACGGCGTAAACGCGATATTCCCCCTGGCAGCGAAGCCCTTCGAAGGTAACACTCTCGACTCCGGCGCTGTTGCGGGCGACCAGCACGTAGCGAACGATGCGGTCGTCGCCGGCGCTCACCGAGCCCCAGTCCACGTAGTAGCGGAAATCGCTCGTGGCCGAAGGGCTCAGCTTCAGCTCCACCAGCCGGCCGCGGTTGAGCGGCGGCGGCGGCACCAGCTTCTCGCCCGACTGCCTGAGGCGGTCCTCGTTCGCCCGCTCCCAGTCGCTCTGGATCTGTGCCTGGGCGGCGCTAACCAGGAAAACGGAAATTAGGAGAAGGGCTCGCAACCTGGAAAGCTTCAGTTCAGGTCTGCGGCGAGCGCGCCGCGAACCTCGGGCCGCAGCACGGCGCTCGCTCGATAGTTTGGGTGATCCACGCCGGCCGTGACGCCCGCGCCGCGGCGCAGGCGCTCGCGCATCGGCGCGGAAAGCTCGAAGCGCAGGAAGTGCACCGCCGCAGTCTTCTCGTCGTTCTCGCGCTCCAGATCCTCGTCCGAGAGCGCGAACACGCGCTCGCACCCCTCGATTTGGACCCACGTCTGGCGGTCGATGCCCTTCAGCAGGCCGAGCATGCGGCGGCGCTCGTCGACGTCGGGGTACTCGATCAGCATCGTCGCCTTCCAGTTGGAGCCGTCGGGCACGAGCGGATTGTAGGCGTCCAGCTCGCCCTGGACGCCGTCGTCCTCGAAGATGCGCTCGATGCGCAGCATCTCCTGGATCTGGTAGCGGATGGTGAGCTCGTCCTCGAACTGCAGCGTGACGTGCTCGCCGAGCCGAACGGTGCGGTTTCGCTTGTGCTCGAGCACCTTCGCCCGGAAGCTCGCGCGCTCCCGGGCGTAGGTCTCGAGGGACATGAGACTGTCGCGCTTAATCACTCAGCCCGTCTAAGGCTTTCTGGAACCGATTCGCATGACTACGCTCGGCCTTGGCGAGGGTCTCGAACCAGTCGGCGATCTCGCCAAAGCCCTCGTCGCGCGCCTGCTTCGCCATTCCGGGGTACATGTCGGTGTACTCGTGGGTCTCGCCCGCGACCGCGGCCTTGAGGTTTTCGCGCGTGCGCCCGATCGGCAGGTTGGTGGCCGGGTCGCCCACGACCTCGAGGTACTCGAGATGCCCGTGCGCGTGGCCGGTCTCGCCTTCCGCAGTCGAGCGGAACAGCGCCGAGACGTCGTTGTGGCCTTCGACGTCGGCCTTGGCGGCGAAGTAGAGGTAGCGGCGGTTCGCCTGCGACTCGCCGGCGAACGCGGCCTTGAGGTTGTCGTGCGTCTTGGTCCCTTTGAGGGGTTTCATCGGTGTCTCCTTTGCGGGGGAATTAGCAGCCTAAGACGCCCCGGGCCCATAGATCAAATCGAATTTTGTTATTCGACTGATTTAATACAGCTATTTCGACAGCGCGGCCTCGATTTCCGAGAAGGTGCGCGCGACCGAGCCGCCGGTGGGAAGGGCGAGTCCGAGCTGGCGCGCGATCTGCGAGATGGAGAAGATGCCGCACACAGTGTTTTCGCGGTCCGCGACCAGCGCATGCTGCCGGCCCAGGCGCCGCAGCGTCTCGAGCACGTGCCCGACGCGCGAGGCTTCCACGTCGGCGAGGGCGACGACCTCGATCTGCGCCGCGGGGGTCATGACATCGGCCACGCTGAGCTCGCCACGGCGCAGGCCGCGCTCGGTTGCGACCTGCATCGGCCGCTCGCCGAGAAGGTCGGTCGCGGTGATCAGCCCGAGGATGGCGTCGCGCTCGTCCACCACGAGCAGCAGCCGCACCCCGCGGGTTATCATGAACTGGTTTGCGTCGGCGAGCGGCGCCTGCGGCCGGATGATCGCGGGGCTCACGCGCGCAAGATCGGTCATCACCTGCAGCGCCGGCGAATCGGGCGTGACCCGCGCGGCCTGGGCCTGCGTCGGCCGGCGGAATCCCGCGCCTGCGCCGAGCTCTCGGATCGGCAGCGGATCGAATTGGCGCTCCATAGGGACCTTAGGGGACGTTAGGACCTCAGTGCCTCAGCCTTGCGGGATGACTTCGGCGCGCCGCACCCGCCCGCGGCGGTCGGCCTGCAGGTAGCGGTGAAGCTCAATCAGCGCCTGGCGGTACACCTCGCGCTTGAATTCGATCACGGCGTCGAGCGGCACCCAGTAATCGTGCCAGCGCCACGCGTCGAACTCCGGATGGCCGCTCGCGCGCAGCTTCACGTCGCAGTCGCGGCCCGCCATGCGCAACAGGTACCAGATCTGCTTCTGCCCGCGGTAGGCGCAACCTGCCTCCTTGGAGCGGCGCATCCACTTCTCGGGCACCTCGTAGCGCATCCAGTCGCGCGTGCGGCCGAGGATCCGCACATGGGCGCGCTGCAGGCCGATCTCCTCCTCGAGCTCGCGGAACATCGCCTGCAGCGGCGTTTCGCCGTGCTTGATGCCGCCCTGGGGAAACTGCCAGGCGTGCTGGTTCACGCGCTTGCCCCAGAACACCTCGTTTCTCTGGTTGGCAAGGATGATGCCGACGTTCGGCCTGTAGCCTTCCTTGTCGAGCACCGCAGCACCGCCTTAAGTTAGCGTTCGGTTAGAATCGCCCTTCGATTTTTCCATAGCCCACCGGCGATGACAATCCGGCAAACGCAGCCGGTGGCGACAACAATGCCGGAAGGTCCATGAAAACCTCCAAGTTCTTCATCTCCACGCAAAAGGAGGTTCCGGCCGAAGCCGAGATCGCGAGCCATCGCCTCATGCTGCGCGCCGGCCTCATCCGGCGCCTCGCGGCGGGCATCTACACATGGCTGCCGCTCGGATTGAAAGTTTTGCAAAAGGTCGAGGCCATCATCCGCGATGAGATGAATCGCGCCGGCGCGGTGGAGCTCGTGATGCCCGTGGTGCAGCCCGCCGAGCTGTGGCAGGAATCGGGCCGCTGGCAGGCCTACGGGCCCGAGCTCCTGCGCGTCAAGGACCGGCACGAGCGCGACTTCGTGCTCCAGCCCACTTCCGAGGAAGTGATCACCGATATCGCCCGGAGCGAGCTGAAGAGCTACCGGCGGCTGCCGGTTCACTTCTACCAGATTCAGACCAAGTTCCGCGACGAGCGCCGGCCGCGCTTCGGGATCCTGCGTGGACGCGAGTTCGTGATGAAGGACGGCTATTCCTTCCACGCCGACTACGCCGATCTCGAGCGCGAGTACCGCAACATGCACGATACCTACACGCGCATCTTCACGCGGCTGGGCCTGGAATTCCGCGCCGTGGCTGCCGACACCGGCGCCATCGGCGGGACCGGCTCGCACGAGTTCCACGTCCTCGCCGAGTCGGGCGAGGACGCGATCGCGTTCTCGCGCGAGTCGGACTATGCCGCCAACGTGGAGCTCGCCGAAGCGCTCGCGCCGGGCTCGCGCGCTTCTCCCAATGAAGAGTTGAGGAAAGTGCCAACCCCCGGAAAGACCAAGTGCGAGGACGTGGCGGCGCTCCTTAAGATCGATCTCAAGAAGACCGTAAAGGCCGTGGCGCTGATGCACGACGACGAGTTCCATCTGCTGCTCCTGCGCGGCGACCACGAGCTGAACGAGATCAAGGCGCAGAAACTCATCGGCGCCTTCCGCTTTGCCAGCGACAAGGAAATCCAATCCTCCCTGGGATCGAAGGCGGGCTACATAGGCCCGGTCAACGCAAAGGTCAAGGTGCTGGCCGACCGCCGCGTCGCGCTGATGAGCGACTTCGTGTGCGGCGCCAACGAGGAAGGCTTCCACCTCACGGGCGTGAACTGGGGGCGCGACCTTCCCGAGGCGCAGGTCGCCGACATCCGCAACGTCGTTGCGGGCGACCCCAGCCCCGACGGCAGGGGCAGGCTCGAGATCGTACGCGGCATCGAGGTGGGGCATATCTTCCAGCTGCGTACCAAGTACTCGAAGGCGATGAATGCCGTCTTCCTGGACGAGAAAGGCGATGCGCAGCCGATGGAGATGGGCTGCTACGGCATCGGCGTCACCCGCGCGGTGGCCGCGGCGATCGAGCAGAACCACGACGAGCGCGGCATCGTGTTCCCGGCGCCGATCGCGCCATTCGAGGTGGCCCTGGTGCCGATCGGCTACCACAAGAACGCCGAGGTGCGCGCGGCGGCCGATCGGCTGCACGACGAGCTGGGCGCCGCGGGCATCGACGTCCTGATGGACGACCGCGACGAGCGCCCGGGGGTGCTGTTCGCAGACATGGACCTGATCGGCATTCCGCACCGCGTGGTGCTCTCCGAGCGCGGCCTTGCCGCCGGCAATGCCGAATACAAGGGCAGGCGCGACGCCAAGCCGCGCGAGCTGCCGTTCAAGGAGGTCGTAGCCTTTCTCGGGAAAGCATGACCCGGCTGCTTTTCCTGGTCTTGCTGGTGAGCTCTTTCCGGGGAATGGCGGGAAACCAGATCTACGAGCCCTTGTCCGACAGCGTGCGCGAGCGCCTGTCCGCCATAGTCTCGGACCGCGCGCCGGCGCGGCTGCACTTCAGCTCGCCCGAGGACGGCCAGCGCTGGATCGACGAGATGGAAAAGCGCCTGGCGCCGCGCATGCCCGACCGGCAGAGCCGAATGGAGCTCTTGCGCGCGGTGCACTACGAAGCGCTTCGGGCCAGGCTGGACCCGCAGCTCGTCCTCGGACTGATCGAGGTGGAAAGCGGCTTTCGCAAATACGCCGTGTCCCGCGCCGGAGCGCGCGGCTACATGCAGGTCATGCCGTTCTGGGTGCAGCTCCTCGGCCAGCCCAGCCACAACTTGTTCCACCTCAGGACAAACCTCGCTTACGGCTGCGCGATTCTGCGGCACTATCTGGACATGGAGCGAGGCGACTATTTCCGGGCGCTCGGGCGCTATAACGGCACCCTGGGCAAGCCCGAGTACCCCACCCTGGTGCTGGGGGCGTGGAAACGCCGATGGAAGTACGACGGGCCTACGGCGTGAGCGCGGCGCTCGCATGATCGACGGCCTGCTAGCGCGCAATCCGCGCCTCGCCCACTGGATCTGGGGCTTCAAGCCGCCCGAGCGCGGCACCATCATCCTGGTTCACCGGCGCGTCTACATCCTGCCGACCCGGCTGGGATGGCTCTTCGCGGCGACGCTGCTCATCCTGCTCATCGGCTCGATCAACTACGCCCTCGCTCTCGGCTTCGCGCTCACCTTCCTTCTCGCCGGCGTCGGGCTGGCGGGCATGGTGCACACGGCGCGCAACCTCGCGCGCATCGCGGTGAGCACCGGACGCGCCGAACCGGTGTTCGCCGGGGAGTCGGCCCAATTCAGGGTTTACCTCGACGGCCGCTCCGCGTACGACCGTCCAGCGATCCTCGCGCGCCACGTCGGCTCAAGCTCGCAGCTCGTGATCGACATCCCGCCGCAGGCGCTCGCCGAGGTGGTGCTCGCCGTGCCCGCGAGGCGTCGGGGCTGGCTGCCGCTCGGGCGCGTGCTGTTCGAGACGCGCTTTCCCCTCGGTCTGTTCCGCGCCTGGAGCTACGTCGAGCCGGACGCGCGCTGTCTCGTCTACCCGCAGCCGGAGCGCGCGCCGCTGCCGGCGCCGCTCGCCGAGGCGGCCGCCGGCGCCCTGCGCTCGCAGGCCGCGGGCAGCGATGACTTTTCCGGGCTGCGGACCTATCAGCTATCCGACTCGCCGCGCCACGTGGCGTGGAAGGCCGCGGCGCGCAGCGACCAGCTGCTCACCAAGCAGTTCACCGGCGAGGCCGCGGCGCAGCTGTGGCTCGATTGGCGGCTGCTTCCCGCCGCGGCCGGCCTGGAGCAGCGCCTGTCGCAACTCGCCGGTTGGGTTCTGGCCGCCGAGCGCGCCGGCGCGTTCTACGGCCTGCGGCTTCCCGGCCTCGAGATGGCGCCGGGACGCGGTGACGCCCACGCCGGCGCGTGCCTGCAGGCGCTTGCGCTGTACGAGGCGAAATGAAAAACGCGGCGGCCCACCCGCTGCTGCCCGAGGCACGGCTTGCTACCACGCGCGACCTGGTCCTTCTCTGCGGTTCGCTCGCGCTGGTCGTGATTCCTCACGCGACCCGGGCGCCGTGGTGGCTCACGCTGCTCACGCTGTGCCTCTACGCATGGCGCATCCATTACTCCATCAACGGGGTGCCGCTGCCTTCGCGCTGGCTAGTGCTCGCGGTGGCCGGGATCGCGATGCTGGGCGTATGGGTCGAGTACCGCACGATCTTCGGACGGCAGCCCGGGATCGTGCTGCTGATGCTGTTCTCGGGCCTCAAGGTGCTCGAAACACGAACCCACCGCGACGCGGCGGCCGCCGCTTTCCTCGGCTACTTCCTGATCGTCACCAACTTCCTGTACACGCAGTCCATTCCGACGGCGCTCGCCATGACGGTGGCGCTGTTCGCGATCACCACCACGCTGATCGGCTTTTCCGCTCCCAACCGCGCGCCGCGGGCTAACCTGCGCACTGCCGCCATGCTGCTCGCGCACGCGGTGCCCGCCGCGGCGGCATTGTTCCTGCTCTTTCCGCGCATCCAGGGCCCGCTATGGGGCCTGCCCCAGGACGCCTACTCGGCCCGCACCGGCCTCTCGGAGACCATGGCCCCCGGCGCAATCTCGCGCCTCGTGCTTTCCGATGCGATCGCCTTCCGCGCCGAATTCGAAGGCACGCCGCCGGCCTCGCAGGTGCGCTATTGGCGCGGACCGGTGCTGTGGGATTTCGACGGCCGCACATGGAGCGCGGGCGCGCAGTCTCTCGGCACGTTCGCGCCCTCCGGTGGCGGCAGCACGACCTACCGCTACAGCGTCGTGCTCGAGCCGCACAACCAGAGCTGGCTGTTCGCGCTCGAGTTGCCCGCCAGCCTGCCGGAAGACTCGCGCTATTCGTCCGACGGCATCGTGCTCGCGGCCGCGCCGGTGCGGACCCGCGTGCGCTACGAGATGAGCTCGACCGTCGCCTCGATCGCCGCGCTCGAAGAGCGGCCCGGTCAGCTCGCTCGCGCCCTGCGCCTGCCGGGGGGCGCCAACCCGAGGACGCTCGCGCTCGCGGAGGAGTTGCGCCTCGGCGCGCGCGGCGACGACGAGATCCTCTCCAAAGCCATCGCCTTTCTGCGCCGGGGACGCTACCTCTACACCCTCGAGCCTCCGCTCCTGGGGCAGGATAGCGTCGACGAGTTCCTGTTCGACACCAAGGCGGGCTTCTGCGAGCATTTCTCGTCGGCCTTCGTGTTCCTGATGCGCGCGGCCGGCATTCCCGCCCGTGTCGTCACCGGGTACCAGGGCGGCGAGCTCAACCCGGTCGACCGCGTCATCACGGTGCGCCAGTCCGATGCGCACGCCTGGGCCGAGGTGTACCTGCGCGGCCGCGGCTGGGTGCGCGTGGATCCGACTGCCACGGCTGCGCCGAGCCGGCTGGACGCGGGGCTCGCCCGCTCGGTCCAGCAGTCCGAGCAGCCGCTGCTCATCCGGGGGGATTTCGAATGGCTGCGCTCGCTGCGCCACCGGTGGGAGGCCGCGGCGTACAGGTGGAACGTGTGGGTGCTCGGCTACAATTCAGAGCGCCAGCGCGACCTCTTGACTTATGTGGGCCTGCGAAACTCCGACTGGCGCGCGCTGGTGGCGACCCTCTTTACCGTGCTCGGAATCCTGACCATGCTGCTGCTCGCCTGGTCGCTGCGCCGCGTGGCGCGGCCTGACCCGGTGCAGCGCGCGTGGCGCGCGTTCTGCCTCAAGCTCGCCGCGCGCGGCGTCGAGCGCTCGCCGAACGAAGGCCCGCGCGACTACGCGGCGCGCGCGGCGCGCGCGCTGCCGTCGGCGCGCCGCGCCATCCTGCACATCGGCGCGTTGTACATCGGCCTGCGCTACGGTCGGGAGCGCAATCCGCGCCGGGCGAAAGACCTGCGGCGCATGGTGCGCGAGCTCCGTCTGGCATGAGCGCGCTCAAGATCCTGGCGCTGATGCTCGCGCTGGCGGCCGCGCCGGCCTCGGCCAAGGGCTACGCCGAGCGCGAGGAAGTGCAGGAGTTCATCCGCAGCCTCGCGCTCAGGCACGGCTTCGCCGAGCAGGACCTGCGCTATCTTTTTTCCCGCGTGCGCCGCGCCGAGCCGGTGCTCGAGGCGATCAAGCCGCCGCCGCCGAAAGCGCGTTCCTGGGAGGAGTACCGCGGCAATTTCGTCAACGAAAAGCGCATCGCCGCCGGGGTGGAGTTCTGGAGGAAGCACCGCCGCGCGCTGGAGCGCGCCGAGACGAGCTACGGCGTGCCGGCGCAGTACATCGTCGCGATCCTCGGTGTGGAGACCTTCTACGGGCGCAACACCGGCCGCTGGCGCGTGGTCGACGCGCTCACTACCCTCGCTTTCGACTACGGCCCGCGCGCGCAGTACTTCAAGAGCGAGCTCGAGCAGTACCTGCTGCTCGCGCGCGAGCAGGGCAAGGACGCCTTCGCCATGCGCGGCTCGTACGCCGGCGCGATCGGCATCCCCCAGTTCATGCCGAGCAGCACGCGCCGCTACGCGGTCGACTTCGACGGCAACGGCTCGATCGACCTACGCCGCAGCCCCGCCGACGCCATCGGCAGCGTGGCAAATTTCCTCAAGGAGCACGGCTGGCAGCCCGGCGGCGAAGTGCTGCTCGGCGCGAAGGTCGACGGCGACGCCTGGCGGCCGCTCGCCGACGGCTCGGTCGACCCGAAGCACGGCCAGGCCGACCTGCGCGCCGCGGGCGTGGAGGTCGAGGGCATGCCCGAAGGCGTGCGTGCGGTGCTGGTCGAGCTGGAAACGCCCGACAAGCCGAGCGACTATCGCATCGGCCTGCACAATTTCTGGGTGCTCACGCGCTACAACCGCAGCGCTTTTTACGCGACAGTGGTGCATGATCTGGCCCAGTCCGTCCGGAAGGCCAGAACGCAAGCTTCCAACTAGTTATCTTACTTGGGCAGGTAAAGCAAAGGATCGACGGCCGCAGCGCCCTTGCGGATCTGGAAATGCAGCTTCGGGCGCTCGGAATCCGTGCTGCCGAGTTCGGCGATCTTCTGCCCGCGCGCCACCGCCTGCTTTTCCTTCACCAGGATGTTGCGGTTGTGCGCGTAGACGGTGATGAAGCCGTTGTCGTGCTTGAGCACCACCAGCTTGCCCATGCCCGGGATGCCGCTGCCGATGTAGGTGACGTGCCCGGGCGCGGCGGCGACGATCGGGTCGCCAGGCTTGCCGTCGATGTCGATCCCCTTGCGGCGCGGCTCGGCGAACTCGGCGAGCACCTTGCCTTTCACCGGCCAGATGAACTGCGAATACGCCGCCGGCGCCGGCACGGAACTCTTCTCGAGCTCGACCCGGCTCGGGACCTCCATCCGGGTGAGCTCGGGTTTCGCCGGTGCGCGCGGCGGCAGCGGCGGCAGCGAATCGAGCGGCCGCGAATCGACGCGGCCGAGGATGCGCGCGGAGCCGACCTGCGCCGTGGCGGAGCGCTCCGGCTCCATCACCGCCAGTGGGGGCGCCGCGACCGCGAGCGTCGGCCTGACCCGCAGCTGCTGGCCCACCCTCAGCCGCGTGGGATCGTCGAGCCCGTTCCATTGCGCCACATCGCGCGGCTCCACGCCATGTTCCTGGGCGATGCTGTAGAGGGTGTCGCCGCGCTTCACGGTGTAGAAGTCCGCCATGGATTTCGGCGTCACCGGAGCGACGGCCCGGACGGCCGGCCTGGCCGCGGCGGTGACCGGCCTGGCGGAGCGCCCGTCAACCACCGGCGCGGGCCTGTGCTGGCTCGCGCATCCGGCGGCGATCGCGGCGGCCGCAGCGAGCCCTCCCCAGTAAACAGCTTTCACGCTTTTCCCATCTCCATAGGCACGAACCGTACCGGATCGAGCTCCGACTCGACGAAGCCTCGCGTGCCACGCTCGTAAAGCATCAGTCTCTGCCCCGTCCCTTCGTGCAGCGGCAATATCATTCTGCCACCGAGCGCGAGCTGGCGTAACAGCGTCCGCGGCAGCTCCCGGCTCGCGGCGGCCACGACGATGGCCTGGAACGGCGCCGCGCTATCGAGCCCGGCATAGCCGTCGCCGTGCACCAGCCGCAGGTTTTTCAGCCGCAGCGCCAACAGGTTGGCGCGTGCCCGCTCGTGCAGGGCCTTGATCCGCTCCACCGAGTAGGCCTCGGGAAAGATCTCCGCGAGCACCGCGGCCTGGTAGCCGCAGCCGGTCCCGACTTCGAGCACCCTGCCCGTTTGCCCATTGCCCGCCTCCTTCCCTGCCTCTTTCCCCAAAACGAGCTCGATCATGCGGGCGACGACGAAGGGCTGAGAGATGGTCTGCGAAAAGCCGATCGGCAGCGCCGTGTCCTCGTAGGCGCGGCTGGCGAGCGCCTCCTCGACGAAGAGGTGCCGCGGCACCCGCGCCATGGCGCCGAGCACGCGCTCGTCGCGGATGCCCTTCTCGCGCAGCCTCTGCACCATGCGCGCGCGCGTGCGCTGCGAGGTCATGCCGATGCCGCGCAGGTCTCTCATGCAGCGCCCGTTTCGACCCTCATTTCGACCCTCATTTCGCCGCTCATTTCGCCAACTACTTCGAGAGCCATTGCCGCACGGTATCGAGCTGCGCCTGGTGCGTGAGGTCCAGTCGCAGCGGCGTGACCGAGACCCTGCGGTTCTCCACCGCGTGAAAATCGGTGCCCGGGCCGGCGTCCTGGGCGCCGCCGGCCGGCCCGATCCAGTAGGCCGTCTCGCCGCGCGGCGTCTTCAGCTTGATCACCGGCTCGGCCTTGTGGCGCTTGCCCAGGCGGGTGACCTCGACGCCGGCGAGCAGGTCCGGCGCGACATCCGGGACGTTGACGTTGTAGAGCACCGGCGCGCGCGGCGGATCGCGCCGCAGGCGCTCGACCAGCTCGAGCGCGACGCCGATGGCGCTCTCGAAGTGCTCCCCGGCCTTGCTGGTGAGCGAGATTGCGAGCGCCGGGATGCCGAGCAGGAATCCTTCCGCCGCCGCCGCCACGGTGCCGGAATAAATCGTGTCGTCGCCCATGTTGGCGCCGAGGTTGACGCCCGAGACGACGAGATCGGGCGTGAAGTCGAGCACCCCGGTCACCGCGATGTGCACGCAGTCGGTGGGCGTCCCGTTGACGGAGAAGAATCCGTTCGGCGCGCGCCGCACGGTCAGCGGGCGGTCGAGCGTGAGCGAGTTCGAGGAGCCCGAGCGATCGCGCTCCGGCGCGAATACCGTGACCTCCCCTAACCGGCCCAGGGCTTCGGCGAGCAGCGTGATGCCCGGCGCGAAGTAGCCGTCGTCGTTGGAGACCAGGATTTTCATGCGGGCGATTCTACAACTCGCTGCATGGCATGCTATCGGACCCCGATGCGCATTCTCGCGGCGATCCTGTTTCTCATCTCGAGCGCCGCGCTGGCGCAGACCGGCCTCAAGTACCGGGTCGAGATCGTCGGGCCCAAGGACATGGCCGAAGTCCTGTCCCAGGGGCTCAACCTCGAGCGCTGGCAGAACGACCCGCAGATGACGCCCGAGCAGCTGCGGCGCCTCGCCGACGAAGGCGTGCGCGAGGCGCGCGAGCTCGCCGCCACCGAAGGCTACTTCTCGGCGCGCGCCGACGTCGCGATCGAGGAAGGCGAGCAGCCCTGGATCGTGCGGCTCACGCTCCAGCCCGGGGAAAGGACCCAGGTCGGGGAGATCGACCTGCGCTTCAGCGGTCCCGCGGTCAAGGACCCGCAGTCGGCGGCGATCTTCAAGCGGGTGCGCGACACCTGGCCGCTGCACCGCGGCCAGCCCTTCCGCCAGGCGGAGTGGGACGCGGCGAAACGCCGTGCCTTGCGCGAGATGTCCGCCTTCCGCTACGCCGGCGCGCGCATCGCCAGCAGCGAGGCGCGGATCGACCGCGAGACGCGCCGCGCCTCGCTCATGGTGGAGCTGGAGAGCGGCCCGCCCTACCGCTTCGGCGAGATCCGGGTGAGCGGCACGCGGCGCTATTCCGACGAGCTGGTAAAGAACCTGAGCCCGGTGCATCCCGGCGACGACTACGACCGCGACAAGCTGGTGATTTACCAGCGCCTGCTGCTCGAGAGCGGCTACTTCGTGAG
>DASYPG010000403.1:0-4775 GCA_036006885.1 Burkholderiales bacterium
GCGATGCCGGGCAGCGTGCTGCCCGAGCGTTCGCGGACCACGCCCTGCGCGTCGTACTCCGGCAGCAGGCTCTCGGTGATGTTGAACACGGATTCGTACAGCGCCACGTCGATCACCTGGCCTTGGTTTCCTTTTTGCACATGGTGTAGAGCCAGCAGAGCGCCGATGACGCCATGGAGGGACGCGAGCGTGTCGCCGACCGAGAGGTTGGGACGCACCGGGGGCCGGTCCGGAAACCCGGTGATGTAGCGCATGCCGCCCATCGCCTCGCCGATGGCGGCGAAGCCTGGCCGCTCGCGGTACGGACCGGTCTGCCCGTATCCCGAGATGCGCACCAGGATGAGCTTCGGGTTTTCGCGCGAAAGCGCGTCCCAGCCGAGATTCCACTTCTCGAGCGCGCCGGGGCGGAAGTTCTCGATCACGACATCGCATTCGCGCGCAAGGCGCCGGGCGATCGCCTGTCCCTCGGTCTGCCTCAGGTCAAGCGTGATCGACTTCTTGTTGCGCGACTGCACGTGCCACCACAGCGACACGCCGTTGCGCATGCGGCGCCAGCGGCGCAGCGGGTCGCCGTCGCCCGGCGGCTCCACCTTGATCACTTCGGCGCCGAAATCGGCAAGCGTCTTGCCGCAGAACGGCCCGGCGATCAGCGTCCCGAGCTCGAGGACCTTGATGCCCTTCAGCGGACCGATTTTCTAATTCCTCTTGAGAAGCCGAAGAGGGTTGTACTCCAATACCACCTCGCCGCGCTGGTTCACGACCTTGTTCGCAAATCGCACCAGGCCGCGATCGCCCTTCGAGGCGAGGCGGTGCTCGACCACCTCGCACTCGACGTTGATGGTGTCGCCGACGACCGTGGGCGCCTTGACGTCGAGCGTACAGTTGAGGAACGCGAGCCCTGTGTCCTGCATCGTCGGCAGGAGCAGGCCCTCGGCGAAGGAGTACACCAGCGCGCCCGGCACTGGCCGTCCCTTGATGGCGCGCGCCGAGGAGTCCGCCTCGTTCTCAACCACGGCGAAGAGCTCCTCGGTGAGCCAGGTGAGGTTGATGAACGCCGCGACGTCGGCCTCGCTGATGGTGCGCCGGTGCGTACGGAAGCGAAACCCGGGCCTCAGATCGTCGAAGGCGAAGCCGCGGCCGACGACCTGCGTCATTTCTTGTCGAAGCTGCGCCGCGCGCGCTCGAAGGCGTCCTGCATGCTTTTCGCCGAGGCTTCCATGCCGCGCATCATTTCCATCCAGGCGTCGGCCGAGGCGCTCTGCAGCCGGCGTAGCTCGGCCATGGCCTCGTCGCGCTTGCTGCGGAAGTTGTCGAGCTGGCGCTCGTACTCCGTCTTCATCCCGGCCTGGGCCTTGCGCGCCTTCTCTTCCCAGCGCGTGGCCTCGGCGTTCCAGTGGTCGATCTGGGTCTTCAGCTTCTGCACGTACTCGTCGCGGTTCATCATGGGATAGGCTCCAGCAGACAAGACTGTGGCATTCTAGCCCCGCATGAACGAAACCCGGCTGCGCTGGATGCGGCTCATCGCGTCGCTGCTCGTCGCAGCGGCGGGCGCCGCGTACGCGCAAGGCTACCCGGCGAAGCCGGTGCGCGTCGTCGTGCCGTTCTCGCCCGGCGGGGTCGCGGACTCAAGCGCACGGGTCCTCGCCGATCGGCTCGGCGCGCGCCTCGGCCAGGCGATCGTGGTCGAGAACCGGCCCGGCGCCTCCGGCAACCTCGGCACCGCGGCGGTCGCCTCGGCCGCGCCCGACGGCTACACGCTGCTCCTCGGCTTCGACGGCACCATGGTGATCAACCCGCACGTGTACTCGAGCCTGCCCTGGGACACCCTGCGCGATTTCGCGCCGATCACCAAGCTCGGCGATGCGACCCTCATCCTGGTGGCCCATCCGTCGGTGCCCGCGTACAACATCAGTGAATTGGTTTCTTTGAAAAAACCGTTTGCCTATGGCACGGCGGGCACCGGCAGCACGCCGCATCTCGCGGGTGAGCTCCTCGCGCAACGCACCGGCCTCGCGCTCACGCACGTGCCGTACAAAGGCGGCGGGCAGGCGATGGGCGACGTGGTCGGTGGGCAAATCCCGCTCGTGTTCACCGCGGTCGCCACCGCGCAGCAGTTCGTGAAGAGCGGCAAGCTGCGGGGCCTCGGCGTCCCGGCGGCCAGGCGCTCGGGCTCGCTGCCCGAAGTGCCGACTTTCGCCGAGAGCGGGCTCGAGGGCTTCGTGGTCGACTCGTGGACCGGCATCCTCGCGCCGGCGAAGACCCCGGGCGAGATCCTCGCCCGCCTGCAGAGGGAAATCGCGGCGGTGCTCGGCGAGCCGGACATCCGCAGCCGCTACGCGACGCTCGGCATCGAGCCGGTCGGCAACACGCCGGCGCAGTTCGCCGAGCAGATCCGCGCCGACCTCGCGCGCTGGGAGAAGGTGGTGCGGCAGGCGAACATCAGGATCGAGTAGCGAGCACTTCCGGGACGCTATTACCTCAGGACGACGGATTCCAGGATCTGGCGTTCCGATACCGTCCAATACCGCCGCAACAGCACGGCCTTCTCTTCCTCGGGCACCAGGCGGAAACCGCGCCGCTCGTAGAAGCGCACCGCCCAAGTGGCGGCCTTCCACGTGCCGACCAGGAGCGGTCGATCGGTCTGCTGCCTGAGGTGATCGAGGAGGAGCGTTCCCACGCCGCTATGCTGCTGCGAGGTCAGGGTGTAGGCGTGTCGAATCAGCGCGACGTCGCTCACATACTGCAGGCCCATCACGCCGGCGACGCTGCCGCCGCGCCGTATGCAGAAAAACTTCACACCTGCGCGCATCTCCGACACCAGCTCGTCGCGCGGCATGTAAGGCTCGTGCCAGCGATCGGCCGGAATCACGCCGCGGTAGGCGAGCGCCGCATCGTTGATCACGGCGCCGATCGTGTCCGGGTTTTCTATCGGCTCAACTATTTGCGTCCCCCCATCGTACAGCGGGCCGTCTCCGTTAGGAGACGGCCCGCATCTGCTACGAACTTCTAAGGCTATTTGCTGCCGGGAGTAGCCGGTTGGTTGCCCGACTGGGTGCCGGTGCTTCCGGCGCCCTGGCCCGAGCCTACACCGCCGGTTCCCGGAACCGCACCCGAGCTCCCCATGCCGGTGCTGCTGCCGCTGGTGCTGGGGGTCGAGGTGGTACCGGACGAGGACGAGGTGCCGCCGGCGCTCGGGCCGGTGGTGATGCCTTCGTCCTTCAGGCACTTCTCGCGCTCCGACCCCATCATGCCGAGGCACTTGCTGCTCGAGCTGGAAGCGCCGCTGCTGCCCGACACGCCGGAAGAGCTTGTCCCCGGACCGGAAGAACTCGTCCCCGGAGTCGAGGAGCTTCCCGTCGCGCCGGCGCTGCTGCCGGTGCCGCCGTACGTGGAGCCCGTGCCCTGCGCCAGCGACACGCCCGAAAGTGCAAAAAGCGCCGCAGCCGTAGCTGCACAGATGAGCTTCAAGGTTACCTCCTTACTTGCTGGTGCTGGAGCCGGAAGTTCCGGAGCTGCTGGAACCCGTCCCGCTGCTCGAGCCGGTGCCGGACTTCGAGCTGCCCATGCCGCCGCTGCTCGGCGAGGGTGTGCTGCTGCTGGGTGACGGGCTGCTGCTGCTCGGCGAGCTGCTGCTGCTCGACGTGCCGCCGCTCGAGGAGCTGCTACCGGACTTGTTGAAGTGCGCGTCCCACTCCTGCCGCGAGATCGAGCCGTCGCTGTTCGTGTCGACCGAGGAGAACGTCGGGGCCGAGCTGCTCGAGCTGCTCGCGCCGCCGGAAGCGCTCGGCGAGGACGACGAAGACGAAGAGCTTGGCGAACTCGCGCTGGGCGAGGACGAGGAGCTGCTGGGCGCGGACGGCGAGCTGCTGCTCGGCGAGGACGACGAGCTGCTCGAAGCACCGCCGGAGGCGCTGCCCGAGGACTTGCTGCTGTCGGTCGCGCTCGGGCTGGAGCTACTCGGGCTGGAGCTCGAAGAACCGCTACTCTTGTCGGCCGAGCCGGTACTCTGCGCCGCCGCAACACCGGCGAGTGCGAAGAGCGCTGCCGCTGTCGCTGTAACGACTACTTTCAACTTCATATGGATTTCCTCCTAGGAGGTTGGGGGGAGAGAAACTGCAGCGGAGAACGATGCAATCACCATGCCCGTAATGGGACCTGGCACAAGAATTCCTTCAGCGGCGCGTCATCCACGAGACTTTTGTCACACACGCGCAAATGCAATCGAGAGCCCTGACCTTCGGCGCCGCAGCGGCGCTCGCCTCCACCGCTTTCATTCACCAGCGCGCGTGGCGCGCAGAGCGCGCCCACCCTCCCATCGGTCGCATCGTCGAGCTGGACGGCGCGCGCCTGCATTATGTCGAGCGCGGCAAAGGAACGCCGCTCGTGATGCTGCACGGAAACGGCAGCATGCTCCAGGACCGCGCTCGCAGGCCGCGCTGCTGCGCGCCCTGCTTTCGCGCCTGGGCGTCGAGCGCCCGGTCCTCTTCGGCCACTCGTTCGGCGCGCTCGTCGCGCTCGCTTTCGCGCTTGCCTTTCCAGCCGACACGCGCGGCGTGGTGCTCGCGTCGGGTTACTACTTTCCCACGGCGCGGATCGACGTCCCGTTCATGGCGTCGCCCGCCATCCCGCTCTTGGGCGATCTGATGCGGCACACGGTCTCGCCGCTCATCGCGCGCGCCTCATGGCCGCACAGGCTGAAGCTCTTGTTCAGTCCGGCGCCGGTGCCGCGTTACTTCGAGATATTTCCCACCTGGATGGCGCTGCGTCCCTCGCAG
>DASYPG010000404.1:0-12342 GCA_036006885.1 Burkholderiales bacterium
CCGTGCTTCGAGCGCGAATGCCCGCTCGGCCACTTTCGCTGCATGCGCGAGATGACGGTGGAAAGCGTGCTCGAAGAAATCCACAATCTCGCCGCGTGAGCACCAGGATCTTCCCTACCGCGCAGGACGCCGAGAACGCCTTCTACGAGGCGCTCGAGCGAGGCGACCTCGAGGGCATGATGGCGGTGTGGGCGGAGGACGAGGAGATCATCTGCGTCCACCCCGGCGGCCCGCGCCTGTCGGGACCCGAAGAGGTGCGCAGCAGCTGGGCGCGCATCTTCTCAAGCGGCACCGGGCCGCGCGTGCACATCACGCAGCAGGTGGCGATCACGGCGATGATGATCGCCGTGCACAGCGTGCACGAGAACTTCACGGTGGAGGGCGACGCGCGGGCGCAGGTGCCGGTGATCGCGACCAACGTGTACCTGCGCACCGCCGCCGGGTGGCGCATGATCGTGCACCACGCCTCCCCCGGGCCGATGCAGGCGCCGCCGGCGCAGCCGCGCGAAGCCCCGCCCAAGTTCCTGCATTGAACGAAAAGGAGCCTTTTTGGTCGCCGTGGTGGCTGCCCGGCGGCCACCTGCAGACGATCGTGCCGTCGCTCTTCCCGCCGCCGCGCGTGCCGCTGCGGCGCGAGCGCTGGGACACCCCGGACGGAGACTTCATCGACGTCGACTTCTGCGGTAACCCCACCGCCGAAAAGCGGCTCGTGATGTTCCACGGGCTCGAGGGCGGGTCCGACAGCCACTACGCGCGTTCGATCGCGGGCTATGCGGTCGAGCGCGGCTGGCGCCTGGCGATGCCGCACTTCCGCGGCTGCTCGGGCGAACCGAACCGCACGCGGCGCGCCTATCACTCCGGCGATAGCGAGGAAATCGACTGGGTGTTAAAACGCCTGGGTGGACCGTTGCATGCGATCGGCGTGTCGCTCGGCGGGAATGCGATGCTCAAGTGGCTTGGCGAGCGCGGCGCGGAGGCGAGCGCGCTGGTGCGTCGCGCGGCGGCGCTGTCCGCGCCGCTCAATCTCGGGGCCGCGGGCGATGCGCTCGATCGCGGCCTGAACCGATTTCTCTATGCGCGCCACTTCCTTTCCAGCCTGAAGCCGAAGTCGCTGGTGAAGCTCGAGGTGTTTCCGGATCTCTTCGACGCCGACAAGGTGCGCTTGGCGCGCACGTTCCGCGAGTTCGATAACCTGGTCACCGCCCCGCTGCACGGCTTTCGCGACACGGATCACTACTGGTCAGCCGCGGCTTGCGGGCCATATCTCGAGCACATCCGCGTGCCTACCCTGGTGCTCAATGCGCGCAACGACCCTTTTCTTCCTGAACAGAAGCTGGTCGAGGCGGCGCGAAAAGCCGCACCCTGCGTGGTGCTAGAATTTCCGCGCGCCGGAGGCCACGCCGGATTTCTCGCCGCGCCGTTTGCCGGCCGCCGAGCCTGGCTTCCCCGACACCTCTTCGAGTTCCTCGACCCCGGATCCGACCCTTGAGCGTCCCAGCCGAAATCTTCCGCACATACGACATCCGCGGCGTGGTCGGCCGCAGCCTCACGCCGGAGATCGTGCGCGACATCGGCCGCGCGCTCGGATCGTTGGGGCGCGAGCGCAACGCGCCGGTGTTCGCGGTGTGCCGCGACGGCCGGCTGTCCGGGCCGCAGCTCCTGGCCGCGCTCGCCGACGGCCTGAACGCCGCCGGCGCGGACGTGATCGACGTCGGCATGGCGCCCACGCCGATCGCCTACTTCGCCGCGCACGAACTCGGCACCGGGAGCTGCGTCGCGGTGAGCGGCAGTCACAACCCGCCGCAATACAACGGGCTCAAGATCGTGGTCGCGGGCACCACGCTCTACGGCGACGAAATCCAGGATCTGAGAACGCGAATCGAGAAGCGCCAGTTCAGCTCCGGGGCCGGCAAGAGGTCGAGCGCAGACGTGCTCGACGCGTACGTCGAGCGCATCGCGGGCGACGTGAAGCTCGCGCGGCCGTTCCACATCGCGGTCGATTGCGGCAACGGGGTCGCGGGCATGCTGGCGCCGCGGCTCTACCGGCGCCTGGGGTGCGAGGTCACCGAGCTCTTTTGCGAGGTCGACGGAAACTTTCCCAACCACCATCCCGATCCGGCCCAGCCCGAGAACCTGGTCGACCTCGTCAAGACCTTGAAGGAGAGCGAGTGTGAGCTGGGTCTCGCCTTCGACGGCGACGGCGACCGGCTCGGCGTGGTGACGAAGGACGGCGAGAACATCTTCGCCGACCGCCAGCTCATGCTGCTCGCGAAAGACGTGCTCGGGCGCAACCCCGGCGCCGAGATCATCTACGACGTGAAGAGCACTCGCCTGCTCGCGCCGTGGATCGAGCGCCACGGCGGCAGGGCGACCATCTGGAAAACCGGCCATTCGCTCATCAAGGCGAAGCTGAAGGAAAGCGGCGCGCTCCTCGCCGGCGAGATGTCCGGACATACCTTCTTCAAGGAGCGTTGGTACGGCTTCGACGACGCGCTCTATGGAGGCGCACGCCTGCTGGAGGTCCTATCCAAAGAACAAGATGCAAATCGAGCGCTGAAGAGCCTGCCGAACGCCCCTTCGACTCCCGAGCTCCACTGGCAGCTGGAAGAAGGCGAGCCGCACCGCCTGGTGGCGAAGCTGCAGGACCTGGTCGAAACCGCCTCGCCCTTCCCCCGGGCCGAGCGGATCCTCACCATCGACGGCGTGCGCGTGGAGTATGCTGACGGCTTCGGACTTGCGCGCGCCTCCAACACCACCCCGGTGATCGTGATCCGGTTCGAAGCCGACAACCAGGCCGCGCTGGAGCGCATCAAGAAGGATTTCCGCGCCGCGCTGCAACCGCTCAAGCCCAATGCGCCTCTTCCTTACTAGTTTGTTGTTGGTGATGGGACAAGCCGCGATGGCCGCATGCCCTGCATTGCTCGACCGCAACATGGCCAACCTCCTCGACCAGCCCCAGTCGCTGTGCGACTACGCCGGCAGCGTGCTGCTGGTGGTGAACACCGCGAGCGAGTGCGGCTACACCCCGCAGTACGAGGGGCTCGAGGCGCTCTACCGCAAGTACAAGGCGCGCGGGCTGGTGGTGCTCGGCTTTCCTTCGAACGACTTCGGCGGCCAGGAGCCCGGCTCGAACAAGGAGATCGCGACCTTCTGCGTCAACCAGTACGCCATCGACTTCCCGATGTTCGCCAAGACCGAGCTCAGGAAAAACCCGCTTTATGCCGATCTGGCGAAAGCGACCGGCCAGGCGCCGCGCTGGAACTTCCACAAGTACCTCGTGGACCGCAGCGGCGCCAGGGTGCAGAGCTTCGATACGCGCGTCGCGCCCGACGACCCGAAGCTCGTCGGCGCGATCGAGCGCCTGCTGCAGGCCCGTTAACCGAGGAGAAAAAGCATGAGAAAGCTCGCTCTCGCCGTGTGTCTGATGTTCGCGTGCTCGCCGTTCGCGCTTGCGCAGGAGAAGAAGGAAGCCAAGAAAGAGCCCACCGCGGCGCAAAAGGCGCAGCAGGAGCGCATGAAAAGCTGCAACGACCAGGCGGGTGCGAAGAAGATGGAAGGCGACGCGCGCAAGAAGTTCATGAGCACGTGCCTCAAGGGCGAGAGCGCCAAGAAGGAGCCCACCGCCGCGCAGAAGGCGCAGCAGGAGCGCATGAAGGCCTGCAACAAGCAGGCCTCCGACAAGCAGATGAAGGGCGACGATCGCAAGAAGTTCATGAGCACCTGCCTGAAGGGCTAGGCGTCACCCTCTAGACGAGAAGCGCGAGCGCCAGGCACGCGAGCAGGAACGCGGCGCCGATGTAAAGGAGCTTCATACCCGCTCAACGCCGCGGGCTCGCCGGAGGTTTACCGGGCGGTTTCGAGAAGAAGGTTGCCGCGCTGCACCGCGGCATTGAGAGCGTCGAGCGGGGTCTTCTTGCCGTTCCACACCGATTCGAGCTCCTCGTCGATGATGCCGCGGATGAACCCGAATCTGCCCAGGCGGATGCCGCCCGAATCCTCGGTCGGCTTGGCGAGAAGCTGGCGCACAGCGACCTCCTGCTCCGGGTGGCTGCGGTAAAAGCCCTGCTTGCGCATGAGGTCATACGCGGCAGTGGTGAGCGGAACACCGCCGGTGCGGCTCTGCCACTCGACCTGCACCGGCGCACGCGCGAGCCAGGCGAAGAAGCTCGCCACGCCGCGGTATTGCGCCGCACTAGCGCCCGCGAGCACCCACAGCGCCGAGCCACCGGCGAGCGTGTTCTGCGGCGCATCGTCGAAGTCGGGGTAATAAGGGAGCTGCGCCACCGCGAGGTCAAAGCCCGCGCGCTTGCGCAGGTCCGCATAGGCCGCGGAGGACGATGTGAGGATCGCGCATTCGCCGGACACGAAACGCGCCTCGGCCTCGTCGCTGCGGCTGGAATAGCTGAAGTAGCCCGCTTTGTGCCACGAGGACAGCGTCGAGATCCAGCGCACCATGAGCCGGGTATTGAACGCGAGCCGCGGTGCGCTTCCCGCCGGCGCCGCCGCCATGCCGTTTCCTTGCGTGGCGAAGCGCTGGTTGTGCCACGCGCTCATATTCTCCACCAGGACCCACGACTGCCACGCGCTGGTCAGCGCGCAGCTTTGCCCGGATTCGAGCAGCGCCGCGAGCGTCTGCGGCATCTCGTACCACGTCTGGGGCGCCTTGTCGGGGTCGAGCTGCGCGTTGCGGAAGGCGTCGCGGTTGTAATAGAGCACCGGCGTCGCCGCGGTGAAAGGCAACGCGAGGAGCCGCCCCTCGTCGTCGGAAAAATACGCCGCCACCGCCGGGAGGTAGGTCGCATCGAGCTTGCGCCGCGCTTCGTGCATGACCTGCCAGAGGGGCCTCGCCGTGCCGCTCGCCATGATGTCGGCGCTGCCGGCGTCCTGCACCTGCACGATGTGCGGGGCGCGGCGCGTGCCCCGGCGCAGCTCGATGTCGTTCGCCACGACCTCGTCGTACGGCCCCTGGAAGAACGAGACCACGCGATAGTCCTTCTGCGAGGCGTTGTACCGCGCGACGAGCCGGTCGAGCTCCGCGCCCGCGGCGCCGCTCATGCCGTGCCACAGGCGGATCTCCTCCGCGGCGTGGGCGAGCCCCGCAGCGCACAAAACAAGAAGTAAGGCGTAGGTTCTCAGCATTAGACCCGCGCGAGTATATATTCGAGCAATGGCCGGCGTTTCGAATTTGACGGCGGCGCAGCTCGCGAGCGGCTACTCGCGCGGCGAGCTTTCTCCGGTTGAAGTGACGCACGCGCTGCTCGAGCGCATCGACGCCTGGGAGCCGCGCATCAACGCCATGTACCGCCTGCATCGCGACGCCGCGCTCGCGCAGGCGCGCGCCGCGGAAGCGCGCCACCGCGCCGGCGCCGCGCTCGGCCCGCTCGACGGCGTTCCGCTCACGATCAAGGAGAACATCGCCACGCGCGGCGATCCGGCGCCGATCGGCACGCTCGCGAACGACGACGCGCCGGCGCAGGCCGACGACGCCCCGCCCGCGGCGCGCGTGCGCGAAGCCGGCGCGGTGATCCTCGGCAAGACCACCATGCCGGACTACGGCATGCTGTCGTCGGGTCTCTCCAGCCTGCACGGCATCACGCGCAATCCGTGGCGGCTCGAGCGCAATCCCTCGGGCTCGAGCTCCGGCGCGGCCGCGGCTGCGGTCGCGGGCTACGGCCCGCTTCACATAGGAACCGACATCGGGGGCTCGGTGAGGCTGCCGGCGACCCACTGCGGCATCTTCGCGCTCAAGCCCTCGCTCGGCCGCGTGCCGATCCATCCGCCTTACATGGGCCGCGTGGCCGGGCCGATGACGCGCACCGTCGAGGATGCGGCGTTGCTTCTTGAGGTGCTCGCCCAACCGGATGCGCGCGACTTCATGTCCCTGCCGCCGCAGGCGAGCGGCTGGCGCGGCCTGGTCACGCTCGAGCCCAAGCAGGCTCGCATCGGATTCATTGCCGACATGCAGGTCGGACTGCCGGTGCACGCCGAGGTGCGCGCCGCGGTGCGAGCCGCCGCAGTTGCGCTCGAGGCCGCGGGATGCAGCGTCGAGTCCGTGAGCTCGTTCCTCACCGAGGACATGCTCGACGGCGTGTGCCGGTTCTTCGAAGCGCGTTCGTACAACGATTTCATGCAGCTTTCGGAGGCGAGGCGCGGCCGGGTGCTGCCCTTCATCGCCGAGTGGTGCACCTGGCGCGCCGCGGCGTTCAGCGGTCGCGACGTCATGCAGGCGTACGCGCAGGTCATGGCGATGCGCGAGGCGGCGGTCGCGGCAACCGCGCGGCACGACTTTCTGCTGTCGCCGACCTCGCCGATCTTCGCCTATGAAGCCGAGCTTCCGGCGCCGGGCAACGATCCGCGCAACGCCCTTCCCCACATCGCGTTCACGGTTCCCTACAACATGTCGGAGCAGCCGGCGGCGTCGATCAACTGGTCCTACAGCGCCGAAGGCCTGCCGATCGGCGTGCAGGTCATCGGCCGGCGCTTCGACGACGCCGGGGTGCTGAAGCTCTGCCGCCTGATCGAAACGCTGCGCCCGCCGCAGCGTCCCTGGCCCGACTAAACTAGCGCGATGGAGCGAGCGAGCGAGCCCCTGAGCGCCATGCTGATCGAAGTCCCGGGCGTCGAAGTGCGCGTGGTCGAGCGCTGCACCTCGACCAACTCGGTGCTGCTCGCCGAGAAGTCCCGCGGCAGGATCCTGCTCGCCGCCGAGGCGCAGACCGCGGGCCGCGGCCGCCATGGCCGGCGCTGGGACAGCGCGGCCGGCGCCGACGTCGCGTTCTCGCTTTCCTCGCCCGTGCGACGGCCGGCGCGCGAGCTGGCGTCGCTCTCGCTGGTGGCCGCGGTGGCCGCGGTGAAGGCGCTGCGCGCGCTCGGCGTGAGCGCGGCCTCGGTGAAGTGGCCGAACGACCTCCTCGCCGGCAGCGCGAAGCTCGGCGGCATCCTGGTCGAGACGCGCTCGGAGGCCGGCGCCACGCGCGCGGTATTCGGCTTCGGCATCAACTGCGTCCGCCGGCCCGCGCTCGAGCGGCGCCTGCGGCGTCCGGTCGCCGCGCTCGATCAGTTCGTCCAGCCCTCGCGCAATCGCGTCATCGGCGCCGTCGCGCGCGCGCTCCTCGCCGCGCTCGAGCGCTTCGAGGGCGAAGGCTTCGCCGGCGCGCGTGCGGAATGGGAGGCGATGGACGCGCACGCCGGCCAGCGCCTTCGCCTGAGGCTCGCGGACGGTCGCTCGATCTCGGGCATCGGCGCCGGGCTCGCTGCCGACGGGGCGCTGCGCCTCGTCACGCGGCGCGGCGAGCGCGCGGTCCACAGCGGCCGCATCGTCTCGGCGAGGCTCGCGTGATCCTCGCGATCGACGCCGGCAACTCGCGCGTCAAATGGGGGTGGCTAGATACCGCCACGGAAGGCAGGGGTTGGCACGACGGCCAATTGCGCTGGGCCAGCATCTCCACGGTGTCGCTGATCGAGTTCGCGGCGTCGAGCGACCACGTGAACCCGTTCTCGGTGACCCACGCCGACCCGGAGCACATCGTGATCTCCAACGTGGCGGGCGAAGGCGCGCACCACCTGCTCGTGAACTGGACCAGCGTCTTCGAGGCCGAGCCGCTGTGGCTGCGCGCCGAGGCCGAGCGCAACGGCGTGTGCAACCGCTACGATCGCCCCGAGCAGCTCGGACCCGATCGCTGGGCCGCGCTGATCGCGGCGCGCGCCCTGCATGCCGGCCCCTGCCTGGTGGTAAACGCAGGCACGGCGACCACCGTCGACATGATGAGCGGCGAAGGCGTGTTCCTCGGCGGCTGCATCCTGCCGGGGGTCGAGCTGATGCGCTTCGTGCTCCACGAGCACACCGGGCGCCTGCCGATGTCGAACGGCGCGTACAGCGACACGCCGCGCAACACCCTGGACGCGATCGAAAGCGGCTGCCGCCACGCGCAGGCGGGCGCGGTCGAGCGGATCTACCGCGTGTTCCGGGAAGTCGAGCTCAACCCGCTGTGCATCGTCTCCGGCGGCGCGGGGCGCACGCTGGTCGACCAGATCTCCATGCCGCGGCGCTATGTCGAGAACCTGGTGCTCGACGGGCTGGCGCGCATCGCCCTGGGGCCGCGCGGGACCCCCGGGACTCCGCGGTGAGGACCGTGTTTCTCTCACTGATCGCGGCGAACCTGCTGTTTTTCGCCTGGTCGCACTACTTCTCCGCGGGCGAAACGTCCGCCGACGGCGTGGTCCTGCGCCGCAGCGAGCCCGACAGGCTGAAGATCGTGCCGCCGATGAGCGCGGCGCCGGTCGGCTGCCTGGAGTGGGGCAGCTTCACCGTCGCCGAGTATCCGCGCGCGGAAAAGGCGCTGGAACCGCTCGCGCTCGGACCCCGGCTCGGCCAGCGGCGCATCGAGGAAACCGCGGGCTGGTGGGTGTACATACCGTCGCAGGGCAGCCGCTCGAGCGCCTTCCGGCAGGCCGCCGAGCTGAAGGCGCTCGGGATCAACGATTACTTCATCATGGGCGAAGAGAGCGATATCCCCTGGGCGCTGTCGCTCGGCGTATTCCGCAGCGAACGGGCGGCGCTCGCCCGGCTCGCGGCGCTGCGCGAGCTCGGCGTGCGCACCGCGCTCGCCGGCCCGCGCGACACGGCGGTGCCGCGGATCTGGCTGCAGGTGAAGGGAATCGACCCGGCGCTCGAGGCGCGCCTCAAGGACATCGCGCGCCAGGTCGAAGGCAGCGACCTGCGCCCCTGCTCCTAACCGATGGGGTACGCCCCACCGGGCACATGCTGCACCACCATGGACAGGAGCCGATCGGCCCGGATCGGTTTGGTCAGGTAGCCCACCACGCCGAGCTCCTTGCCGCGCTCGTCGCCCTCCTCGAAGGTGGTCAGGAAGATCACCGGGATGTCCGGGATGGTGGTGTCGGCCTTGAGCGCGGAAACGAACTCGAAGCCGTCCATGTGCGGCATGTTGACGTCGCAGATCAGGAGATTAGGCGGGCTTCTCAGGACGAGGTAGCCCGCCGCGATGGCGTCCGCCGCCACGTGCACTTCGTAGCCCGCGGCGCTCAGGTGGAGCTTGAGCAACTCCCGGACGTTGGCGTCGTCGTCGACGACGAGGATGGTGGCCGGCATTGTCTGTTGGTGCTGCTGGTCCGACTCGAACGGACGACCTGACGCTTACGAAGCGACTGCTCTACCAACTGAGCTACAGCAGCATTTAGTAAGAGATTTTCGCTTTACCACCTCGGTCGCTGCAACCTCGGAAGCTCTCTAGAAACAAGTGGGGCTTGACTGAGGGTTACGAATCAGTTGCTCTACCAGCTGAGCTACACCAGCGAATTTCCCTGATTTCCCTGCCGCTGCAGCGCGTTACGCGGCGGTGGAAATTATACCAATGGGACATCTGCAAGACGTGTTTTGTCGCGAGCACCAGAGCACGAAAGGTTTACACAGGTTGCTGAAAGCTGGGTATGGGATCTCGCCTGGCTGGCTTCCAAGCGTCCCATTCAAACCGGTGACCGCGTCACCATTCCATCCTCTTGCACACCGCGTGTCGAACTTGTTGAGCGTTACGTAGCTCGTCGTCCATTGCGCAAGTTGCGAGTCGGTCGCTCTACTACCTGAGCTAGACGGTATTCCATCACGCGTGATGTTTGTCGCGGAGTCACGCAAGCGTGAAATATCCATCAGCGTTTTCGCCATGGCGCAGGTCGTGACCTAGTTCTCCGCACTGCGCGGCGCGCGCACCGTTCGGTTCGCGATTCGCACCGCCCGTCGTTCCCTTTTGCCGGTCCCTCGGGCTCTTTCTAGCATCGTTGATACGAAAAAGGGAGATTCCAAATGCAGCACAAAAAAGGCTTCACGTTGATCGAGCTGATGGTCACCGTGGCGGTGATCGCGATCCTCGCCGGAATCGCGCTGCCCTCGTACAGCGACTACTTGACGCGCTCGAAATTCGCCGAGGCGACCGGGAACCTCGCCGACCTGCGCGTCAAGATGGAGCAGGCCTACGGCGACAACCGGCGCTACAACGGCCCGGCCGCCGTCCCCGTCGCCGGCCAATGCGGCATTCCGGGCGGCAATGCGCCGACCGTCGCGGACGCCAGGTACTTCACCTATATCTGCGCCTCGACGAATCCGGGCGGGAACCCCAACGGCGACCAGCAGTTCGTGCTGACCGCGACCGGCGTCCCAGCTCAGGGCCTTGGCGGCATTTCGTTCACCGTGGACCACGCCAACGCCAAGGCCACCACGGTTACCGCGAGTACGGACATGGCGAGCAAGGGCTACACCAGCAACGCCGGCTGCTGGGTGCGGAAGAAACCCTCGGACTGCTGATCCCAATGAACAAGCGCGCATCCGGCTTCACCCTGATCGAGCTGCTGATCACGCTCGCCGTGATGGCGCTGCTGTTCATGCTCGGGTTGCCGTCGATGAACACCTGGCTGCAGAACCAGCAGCTGCGCACCTCGGCGGAGGGCATTCAGGCCGGGCTGCAGCTCGCGCGCGCCGAGTCCCTGCGGCGCAACGTCCCGGTGCGCTTCCAGTTCGTCGACACACTGACCTCGGCCTGTGTGCCCTTCGACAAGGCCACGAACTGGATCGTCAGCGTCAACGATCCAACGGGTAAATGCAACGTGGCCGAGTCCGACCCCTCCGCGGAGATCACCGATCCCACGGCGCTCATCATGATCCAGAAGCGCAGCGGGGCCGAAGGCTCGCCCAACGCCGCGGTGGTCGCCGTCAACGGGCTGGTCGCGGCCAACACCGTGACCTTCAGCGGCCTGGGCCGCGCCATCGGCGTCGCGCCGATCACGCAGATCGACATCAAAAATCCGAGCGGCGGCGTTTGCCAGCCCGCGGGTCCGATGCGCTGCTTGCGCATCAACATCGCGAGCGGCGGGCAGATGCGCATGTGCGACCCGATCGTCGTCGACGCCACCGATCCGAGAAAGTGCCAGTGAGACCTCCCATGCGCACACACAAGAACCAGGCTGGCGTGATGCTGATCGAGGCCCTGATCGGGATCCTGATCTTCTCGATCGGGATCCTGGCGCTCCTCGGCATGCAGGGCGCCGCGATCAAGAACACCACCGACGCCAAATACCGCAGCGAGGCGGCGTCCCTCGCGTCGCAGATCGTCGGCCAGATGTGGGTCGACATCAAGCAGCTCGACAGCTACAAGACCACCGGCGGCCCCGCCGTGTACCCGGCGCGCGACGCCTGGGTGACCAAAGTCGCCGCCACGCTTCCGGGCGGAATCACGCCCCAGATCGAGGTCGGTGCGGACCCGGTGGCCGGGCTCGCCGACCGCGAAGTCCGCGTGACGGTGCAGTGGCGGCAGCCTGGCGACGTCCAGACCGATGTGCTTCGCCAGTTCGTCATCCTGAACCGCATCCATGAGGGGTCCGGCGTATGAGCGCCCTCATCCTGCACCGGCGCGAAGCCGGCATGAGCCTCGTCGAGCTCATGGTCGCAATGCTGATCGGCCTGATCGGCATCGTCATCATCACGCACATCTACATCACCAACGACCGATACAAGCGCTCGACGACCGGCGCCGGCGAGGCGCAGGTGAACGGCGCAATTGCCCTCTACACGATCGAGCGCGAGGTCCGCGGGGCGGGCTACGGCTTCAACCAGTCCGCAGCGCTCAACTGCAAGTGCGCAGTCCTCAACTGCAGCCCGCTGCAGTTCTCCTACAACGGGAATTCCACTTTCCCGCCGGCGCCGGCCGCCCTGGGCGCGCTGACGCCTCGGACGGCGGCGCCGGTGCTGATCGTCAAAACCCCGGGCGCGCCCGACACCATCACCGTGCTCTACGGGGGCGCCAACGAGCGCATGCTGCCCACGCAGCTGACCGAGGTGGCGAACATATCGCCCTACGGCTACAAGGTCGCTGGCACGGAGGGCTTCGCAGAAGGCAACCTGATCCTCGTGGCGCAGAACCAGGCGTGCTTTCTCAAGCAGGTCTCCAGGGTTACGCCGGGTAACAATTTGCTCGACCACCAAAGCACGGCCTTCACGTCCGGCTCGCCCTTGCCCTTCAACCCGGCGGCCAGCTTCGGTCCGGCGCTCGACCTCGGCACGGCGGTGTTCAGCCTCGGCACGCCCGGCGCGGTCGGCGGTCCGGTGTGGCGCACTTTTTTCATCGCGAATAACCAACTGCAGTCGGAGGACATCCTGACCACGCTGCAGAATGGCGTGGCCGCGCCGCAGCAACTGGTCGACGACATCGTCGATCTGCAGGCGCAATACGGCAGGGATGACGCCTCGGCGCCGGGCTCGGTCGCCGAGGACGGCATCGTCGACACCTGGGACGCCGCGCCACCGACGGATCCGGCGGACCCCACCACCATTCT
>DASYPG010000405.1:0-8218 GCA_036006885.1 Burkholderiales bacterium
CGGCGCCTGGGCGACGAGGTGCTCTTCCTTCACCAGGGACGGCTTGTGGAGCGTACGCCCGTGGATCAATTTTTCGCAAAACCGGCCTCGACCGAGGCCGCCGCTTTCATCAGAGGAGAACTACCGTGGGTTTGACTCGACTGATTCTTGCGGCGTCGCTGTGCCTTTCGTTCACGGCGGAGGCGCAGCAGAAATTCATCACCGTCGCTTCCACCACATCGACGGAGCAGAGCGGCTTGTTCAAGCATCTTCTGCCCGCGTTCGAGAAGAAGACCGGCATCCAGGTGCGCGTGGTCGCGCTCGGCACCGGCCAGGCGATCGACCTGGGTAAGCGCGGTGATGCCGATGTCGCCTTCGTCCACGACAAGGAGGCGGAAGAGAAAGCGGTCGCCGAAGGCAGCTTCGTGGAGCGGCGCGAGGTGATGTACAACGATTTCGTCGTCGTCGGGCCGAAATCGGATCCGGCAAAGGCGAAGGGCCGCGACGTCGTAAGAGGGCTGAAGAAGATCGCGCAAGCGAAGGCGCCCTTTGCCTCGCGCGGCGACAAGAGCGGAACCCATTCGGCTGAGCTGCGGCTGTGGAAGGAGGCCGGCGTCGACCCGCAGCAGGGCAAGGGTTCCTGGTACCGCGAGACCGGCTCGGGCATGGGGCCGACGCTCAACACCGCCTCGGGCATGAACGCCTATGCGCTGGCCGATCGCGGGACGTGGCTTTCCTTCAAGAACCGCGGCGATCTCGCGATCCTGGTCGAAGGCGACAAGCGCCTCTTCAACCAGTACGGCGTGATGCTGGTCAATCCCGAGAAGCATCCCAACGTCAAGATAGCCGAGGGCATAACGTTCATCAACTGGGTGACCTCGCCCGAGGGCCAGAAGACGATCGCCGACTACAAGATCAACGGCGAGCAGCTCTTCTTCCCGAATGCCGGAAAGCCTCGGACGTCATCGTGGGTAAGGAATAGGCCTTCTGCGGTAAGGTTGGCGCTTCGTTCTTCGACTAATGGACGGAGCGTCAAATGGGCAGCTACTACGAATCGGCGGACCTGAAAAAGTTCAGCGAAATCGGCCGGCACGCGAAGGCGCTCGCCGACGACTTCTTCAGGTACTACGGCAACGTCACCGGGACCGACGGCGCGCTTTCCAAGCGCGAAAAGGCGCTGATCGCGCTCGCGGTGTCGCACGCGCAGAAGTGCCCGTACTGCATCGACGCCTACACCACGCAGTGCCTCGAGACAGGCGCGAACCCGGAGCAGATGATGGAGGCGGTGCACGTGGCGGCGGTGATGCAGGCCGGGATCACGCTGGTGCATTCGGTCCAGATGCAGAACCACCTGACCAAGCTGGTGCTTTGAGACACGATTTCAATGCACTGCTGAAGAGCCGCGGCATGGATCTTCTGCCGCTCTCGATAGACACGCTGCAGGTGAACATCACCAAGCTGTGCAACCAGCAGTGCCGCCACTGCCATGTCGACGCATCCCCGGCGCGCCGCGAGATGATGTCGGCCGAGGGCATCGCGAAGTGCCTGGAGATCCTCGAGCGCAACCCGCGCATCGGTACGCTCGACATCACCGGAGGCGCGCCCGAGCTGCACGCCGGCTTCGACGGGTTCGTGGAACGCGCAACCGCGCTCGGCAGGCACGTCATGGTGCGGCACAACCTCACGGTGCAGCTCGACCGCCATCCCCTGACCGGCGAGAGCAAGGAATACCTGCCGGCGTTCTTCGCCCGGCACCGGGTTGAGGTCATTTCCTCGCTGCCCTACTACCAGCAGTACTTCACCGACGCGCAGCGCGGCGCCGGCGTGTTCGCGAAGAGCGTCGAGGCGATGCGGCGTCTGAATGCGCTCGGCTACGGCAGAGAGGGCAGCGGCCTGGTGCTCAACCTGGTCTACAACCCGGTCGGACCGTATCTGCCGGCGCCCCAGACCTCGCTGGAAGCCGACTACAGGCGCGAGCTCAGGGCGAAGTTCGGGCTCGAGTTCAACAGCCTCTACACCATCACCAACATGCCCATCAACCGGTTCCGGCTGCACCTCGAGAAGACCGGGCAGCTCGAGGCCTATCTGGACAAGCTCGCTGCGGCGTTCAACCCGGCGGCGGCCGAGGGCGTCATGTGCCGCAGCCTGATCAGCGTCGGCCACGACGGCCGGATCTACGACTGCGACTTCAACCAGATGCTCGAGCTGCGTGCCGTCGACCGCGGCGGCAGGCCGCTCAGCATTTTCGATTTCGACTTCGACGCCGCGCTCCGGCGCCGCATCGCCTTCGGCGAGCACTGCCTGGGCTGCACCGCCGGGGCGGGCAGCTCCTGCGGCGGCGCGACGGCTTAAAATCACGGGGTGAAGATCTTCGGCTTTGCCGGCTGGTCGGGCAGCGGAAAGACCACGCTCATCGAGAAGCTGATCCCGCGCCTCGTCGGCGGCGGGCTGCGCGTGTCGCTCATCAAGCACGCCCACCACACGTTCGACGTGGACCAGCCGGGGAAGGACTCCTATCGCCACCGCCATGCCGGCGCCGCCGAGGTCCTGGTGACGTCCTCGCGCCGCTGGGTGCTGATGCACGAGCTGCGCGGCGCCCACGAGCCGCCGTTCGAGGAGCAGGTGAAGCGCCTGTCGCCCTGCGACCTCCTGATCGTCGAGGGGTTCAAGTTCGCGCCGATCCCGAAGCTCGAGGTCTGGCGCGCCGCGACCGGGGAAGGCCTGCTGCACCCGAACGACCCGCACATCGTCGCCGTGGCGAGCGACGGCCCGGTGAGCACGAAGCTTCCGGTGCTCGACCTGAACGACGACGCCGCGATCGCGAAATTCATGACCTCGCATCTCAAGCTGCATGAATAAAGGCCTGCTCTCGGTCGACGAAGCGCTGGCGCAGCTCCTCGCCGGCGCCGTGCCGGTCTCCGCGGTCGAAGAGGTGCCCGCGCTCGAGGCGAGCGGCCGCATCCTCGCCCGCGCGCAGCGCTCGACGATGGACGTGCCGACAATGGACAACAGCGCCATGGATGGCTATGCCGTTCGCAGCTCAGATCTGGAAGGAAATAACAAACTGCGGGTGAGCCAGAAAATCATGGCTGGGTCGGTCGGCAAGCCGCTCGAGCCCGGCACCGCCGCTCGGATCTTCACCGGCGCGCCGATGCCGCCGGGCGCGGACGCGGTGGTGATCCAGGAAGAAACCCAGGTCGAAAGCGAGTTCGTTTCCCTGAAGAAAAAGCCCGCGCCGGGCGACTGGGTGCGCTACGTCGGGAGCGATATCCGCCGGGATTCCGTGATCCTTCAGGCGGGAAAGCGCCTGCTGCCGCAGGACACCGGGCTTGCCGCGTCGGTGGGGATCAAGACGCTGCCCGTCTACCGGAAGGTGCGCCTGGGCCTTTTCTTCACCGGCGACGAGCTCGTCATGCCGGGCGAGCCGCTCGCGCCGGGTCGCATCTACAACTCCAACCGCTTCACGCTGCGCGGCCTCGCGCACGCGTTCGACTGCGAGGTGCGCGACTACGGCATCGTCCCGGACAGTCTCGAAGCGACGCGCGAAGTGCTGCGCCGCGCCGCTGGGGAGTGCGACCTTGTCGTCACGTCGGGCGGTGTCTCGGTGGGCGAAGCCGACTACGTCAAGCCGGCGGTCGAGGCCGAGGGGCGCCTGCTGATGTGGCGCATCGCGATGAAGCCGGGCCGGCCGCTCGCTTTCGGCAGGATCGGCGACGCCGCCTTCATCGGCCTGCCCGGAAACCCGGTCTCGAGCTTCGTCACCTTCCTGATCTTCGTGCGGCCTTTCCTGCTGCGCACGCAGGGCCTCCAGCACGTGGAGCCGAGGGCCATCGCGGCGCGCGCCGACTTCGACTGGACCGAGCCCGACGCGCGGCGCGAATTCCTGCGGGCGAAATGGAATGCGCAGGGCGGCCTGGAGCTGTACCCGACGCAGGATTCGGCGGTGCTCACTTCGACCGCGTGGGCCGACGGGCTGATCGACAACCCGGCCGCGCACGCGATCCGAAGGGGCGACCTGGTACGCTTTCTCCCGTACGCGGAGCTTCTCAGGTGACAATCGGGTGAGGGTCAGGCTGCTCTTTTTCGCGTCGCTGCGCGAGCAGCTCGGCACTTCCGGCGGGGAGGTCGAGCTTCCCCCGGAAGTGACCACGGTGGCGGCCCTGCGCGAGCACCTGATGCAACGCGGTGGCGCTTACAGCACGGCATTCGGCGGCAAAGCGCTGGTCCGCGCCGCCGTGAACCAGGACATGGTGCAGCCCTCGGCGCGCATCAAGGCCGGCGACGAAGTCGCGTTCTTTCCCCCGGTGACCGGCGGATGAGGATCTCGGTCCAGCGGGAGGACTTCGACCTCAATGCCGAAGTGGGCAGGATTTCGGGCGGCGGCAAGGTCGGCGCCGTTGCGAGCTTCGTCGGGTTGGTGCGCGACGTGCCGATGACGCTCGAGCACTACGCCGGCATGACTGAGCGCGAGATCGCCAAGATCGCGGAGCAGGCATCGGAGCGCTGGAAATTGACCGATGTCACCGTTATTCATCGTTATGGGGAGCTAAGACCCGCCGATCAGATCGTGCTGGTCGCGGTGGCGAGCGCCCACCGCGGCGAGGCCTTCGCCGCCTGCGAGTTCATCATGGACTACCTGAAGACCCGCGCGCCCTTCTGGAAGAAGGAGCACCGCGCGGGCGCCGCCGACTGGGTGGAAGCCAAGGCCTCGGACGACGCGGCGGCCGAGCGCTGGACCGGGACCGGGAAGAAGCCGAAAGGCCAAGGCAGCCGATAGCCGGTCGGAGCGGGTCAGTTTGCTGCGAGCGTTGTCCGGTAGACTCGCGCCTTGCCAACCGGTCTTGCCCGATTTCGCCCCGTGCTGCTCGCGGGCGCCCTGTGGCTCGCGCTCTCGACCGCGACCCGCATCGCGCTCGCGCTGCGGCCCGACGTCGCTCAGGTAGGTGGGCTCGGTGACTGGGCGCGGGTATTCGCCTACGGACTCGCCTTCGACCTCGTCGCCGCCCTCTACGTGCTGGCTCCGGCGGTCCTCTGGCTCGCGCTGATACCTCAGCGGCTCGCCCGTACCTGGGTGCATCGCGCGCTCAACTGGCTCCTCTTCTGCGCCACGCTGGGCGCGTTCTTCGTCCTCGCGGTGTCGGAGTGGTTGTTCTGGGACGAGTTCGGCGGCCGGTTCAATTTCATCGCGGTCGACTACCTCCTGTACACGCACGAGGTGGTGCAGAATATCTGGGAGAGCTACCCGATCGGCAAGGTGCTCCTTGCGCTCGCCGCGGTTGCACTCGTCGTCGGCTTCGTTCTGCGGCGCGCGCTGTGGCATGCCCCGGCCGCGCGGCTCGCCTGGCGCACCGCGCTCGTCGTCCTTCTCGCCTGGGGCTTTGCCGTCGGGGGGACGCTGCGCTGGGTCAACTCTGACCTGAAGAACTTCTCGGCGAGCGACGCGGCGAACGACCTCGCCGGCAACGGCCTGTACGAATTTTTTGCCGCGAACTATCGCAACGAGCTGAACTACGACCGCCATTACGCCGTCCTCCCGCCCGGCGAGGATCTCGCCGTGGTGCGCGCGGCGCTGGGCATCGAGGGCGGCGAAGGCGTCGAGCGCCACATCGCATCGCGGCGCCCCGAGCGGCGTCTGAACGTGGTGCTGGTGAGTGTCGAAAGCCTGGGCGCCGAGTTCCTCGGTGCCTACGGCGACCCACGCGGGCTTACGCCCAACCTGGACCGCCTCTCGCGCGAGAGCCTTTGGTTTTCCGCCGTGTACGCGACCGGCAACCGCACGGTGCGCGGGCTCGAGGCGCTGTCGCTGGCGCTGCCGCCTTCGCCGGGCCAGTCGATCGTGCGCCGGCCGGGGAACGAGGGGCTCTTCACCCTGGGCAGCGTGTTCGAGGACAAGGGCTACGCGACACTTTTCGCCTACGGCGGCTACGGCTATTTCGACAACATGAACGCGTTTTTCGAGGCCAACGACTACCGCGTGGTCGATCGCCGCGCCATCCCGTCGGCCCGCGTCAAGTTCGAGAACGCGTGGGGCGTCGCCGACGAATACCTCTTCGACCAGGTGCTCGACGAGATGGACCGGGAGCACGCGCAGGGGCGGCCGGTTTTCGCGCACGTGATGACCACGAGCAACCACCGGCCCTATACGTATCCGCCGGAACGCATCGACATTCCGTCCGGGTCGGGGCGCGAAGGCGCGGTGAAGTACAGCGACTACGCGATCGGGCACTTTCTCGAGCAGGCGCGGCAGCGTCCGTGGTTCGACGACACGCTGTTCGTGATCACCGCCGACCACGGCGCCAACGCGCGCGGCACCACGCGCATCCCGGTCGACAAGTACCTGATCCCGCTTTTCATCTATTCGCCCAGGCACGTCGCCCCGGCGCGCTTCGATCGGCTCATGTCGCAGATCGACATCGCGCCGACGCTGCTCGGCATGCTGGACTTCGATTACTACAGCAAGTTCCTCGGGCGCGACGTGCTCGCCTCGCCGCCGCAGTCCGATCGGGCCTTCGTCGGCAACTACCAGTCGCTGGGCTACCTCAAGGGAGACCGGCTGGTGCTGCTTTCCCCGAAGCGCAAAGCCGAGGTGTTCCGCGCCGACGGGCGCTGGAATCCGGTCGAGCCCGTCAGCGACCCCGCGGTGCTGCGCGAGGCGATCGGGTTCTACTCGGCGGCGTCATTCGTCTTCCGCAATGGCCTCTATCGTGACGAGGAGCAGACGCCGCCCGGGCAGCGCGCCAAGCTGGCCCGCGAGCGCTGAGGCGGCCGACCGGGGCTTCGCGCTCCAGCTCGCCTATCTCGGCATCGCGGCGGCGGCGATCTGGCTCGTCTTCGAGCAGGCCGGGCTCGACCGCTGGTTGACAGCGCTGGCGTACGATTCGGCGTCGCACCGCTTTCCCCTGCAGCATTCGCAGGCGCTGGAGATCGCGCTCCACGACGGGATCAAGTGGGCAATGGTTGCGTTCTGGATCGTCTGCCTCGCGTGGCGGCCGCTGCGCCGCGGCGCGCTCTACATGGCCATCGCGGCGGTGGCCGTCCTGCTGCTGAGAGCGTCAAGCGCGCATTCCTGTCCTTGGGATCTTCCGCAGTACGGCGCCGCCTCCCTGGCGGGACCCGGGCGCTGCAGTCCTGCAGCCCACCCGCTGGCGGGCTTCGCGCTCTTCGGCTTGTACTTTGCGCTGCGGCCCGAGCGGCGCGCGGCGGCGGCGCGCGCTGCGCTTGTCGCGGCGTGGATCCTCGGCCTTGGGGCGGGTGCGATCCAGGTTGCGCGCGGCGCACACTTCGCCTCGCACGTCCTATGGACCGCGTGGGTGGCGTGGGCGGTTACGCTGGCTGCATCGCGTCTCGTGACACGGCTCGCCTGAGCTCTTCGAGGTCGCGCTCGACCAGCGTTTCCCTGTCGAGCAGCTTGAGCGCCCACCGCTCCAACAGGGCGCGCTCGCGTCTCAATATCGCAACGGCTTTTTCATAGGTGCCGTCCACGATCTGGCGCACGGCGACATCGATCTCGCGCGCGGTCGCTTCGCTGTATTCGCGATGGCCGCTCGGCAGCGGGCCGCCGAGGAAGGGCGGGCGCTCCTCCTCGTAGGCCACGTGGCCGAGCGACTTCACCATGCCGTAGCGCATCACCATGCTGCGCGCGATCTCGGTCACCTTGGCGAGGTCGTTGGCGGCGCCGGTGGAGAGGTGCTCGAAAATCACCTCCTCGGCGGCGCGGCCGCCGAGGAGCACCGCCATCTTGTTCTCGAGCTCCTCGCGCGTCATGAGGAAGCGGTCCTCGGTGGGTCGCTGCAGGGTGTAGCCGAGCGCCGCCACGCCGCGCGGGATGATCGAGATCTTCTGCACCGGATCGGTCCCGGGCAGCGCCATCGCCACGACGGCGTGGCCGAGCTCGTGGTGCGCGACCACGCGCCGCTCCTGCTCGTTCAGCACCCGATTCTTTTTCTCGAGGCCGGCAATCATGCGCTCGATCGCCTCGGCGAAGTCGGGTTCGGTCACCGCGTCGGCGCCGCGGCGGGTGGCGAGGAGCGCGGCCTCGTTCACGAGGTTCGCGAGGTCCGCGCCCGAGAACCCGGGCGTCGAAGCTGCGATCCTGCCTAGGTCGACGTCGGACGCGAGCTTCACCTTGCGCGCGTGCACCTGGAGGATCTGCAGCCGTCCCCGCTTGTCGGGCCGGTCGACCAGCACCACGCGGTCGAAGCGCCCCGCGCGCAGCAGCGCGGGGTCGAGGATCTCCGGG
>DASYPG010000406.1:0-11127 GCA_036006885.1 Burkholderiales bacterium
CAGCGCGATCTGGCCCGCGGGGCCGCCGAAGCCGAGGCAGCCGATCTTGAACCACACGCGCAAAGCCTGCGCGAAGTCGACTCCCATCTATCGCAGCGCGGGCAGGCAGGTGTGGCGCCCGCCGGCGAGCGGCAGCACCTCGACCGAGACGCCGTAGAGGCGCTGGAGCGAGTCGGGCCGGATGACCTCCGCGGGCGCGCCGATCGCCAGGGCGCGGCCTTCCGCGAGCAGCAGGACGCGCTGCGAGGTGAGAAAGGCGTGGTCCGGGTCGTGCGTGGCGAAGAGGATCGAGATGCCGCTCGCCGCAAGCGCCAGGATCTTCTCCAGCACGCGCACCTGGTTGCCGAAATCGAGGCTCGCGGTCGGTTCATCGAGCACCAGCAGCCCCGGCTCCTGGGCGAGGGCGCGCGCCACCAGCGCGAGCTGGCGCTCGCCGCCCGAGATCTGGGTGACCGGCCGGTGCGCGAGGTGTGCGATGCCGAGCGACTCGAGCACGCGCTCGACGAGCTCGCGGTCCTTGCGCCCCGGAACGGAGAATACGCCGAGGTGCGCGGTGCGGCCCATCAGGACGAAGTCGAGCACCGTGAAGGCGAAGTAGGCGGAATGGCCCTGCGGCACATAGCCGATGCGGCGCGCCACTTCGCTGCGCGACATCGAGGCGAGCGGGACGCCGCCGAGCGCGATGCTTCCGCCGTGCGGCTCGAGCAGCCCGAGGATCGTGCGGAAGAGCGTGGTCTTGCCGCCGCCGTTCGGCCCGAGCACGCACATCGCTTCGCCCGCGGCGAGCGAGAAGCTGACGTCGTGCCCCACGGTGCGGCCCGGAAAACCGAAGGCGAGCGACTCGACCGTGAGCACTACCAGCTTCTCCTTGCAAGGGCGAAAAGCCAGAGGAAGAACGGGGTTCCGATCAGCGCGGTCAGCACGCCGGGCGGCACTTCGATGGTCGCGATGGTGCGGCAAAGCGTGTCGACGCCCAGGAGAAACGCCGCGCCGAGGAGCATCGCGAGCGGCAGCAGGCGGCCGAAGTCGGGGCCGACCAGCAGCCGCGCCGCGTGCGGGATGAGGAGCCCCACCCAGCCGATGATTCCACTCACGGCCACCGCCGCGGCCGTCATCAACGTGGCCGCGGCCACGATCAGGGTGCGCAGCTTCCGGGTGTCGACGCCGAGCGCGCGCGCCTCGTCGTCGGGCAGCGCGAGCAGGTTCATGCGCCAGCGCAGCAGCAGCATCGGCGCGAGGCCGGCGAGCGCGAGCGGGGCGGCGACGCCGAGGTCACGCGGCGCAATCGCGGCGAGACTGCCGAGCAGCCAGTAGGTGATCGCCGGGAGCTGGTTGTACGGGTCGGCGAGGTACTTGAGCAGCGCGATCACCGAGCCGAGCAGCGTTCCGATCACCACGCCCGTGAGCACCAGCGCGAGCAGCGGATCGTGGCCTCGCAGCCGCGAGCCGATCCCGTAGACCAGGCCGACCGCCGCGAGTCCGCCGCCGAAGGCGAAAATCTGGATGACGATGATTCCCTGCGAGAAGAAGATCGCGACGACCGCGCCGAGCGCGGCGCCGGTCGACACGCCGAGGATATCGGGTGAGACCAGCGGGTTGCGGAACATGCCCTGGTAGGCGGTGCCCGCGGCGGCGAGCGCCGCGCCCACGACCAGCGCAGCGAGCACGCGCGGCCCGCGCACCTGCATCACCACGGTTTCCACATTCGCCGGCAACGTGTTCGCGCTTCCCGTGATCTTGGACGCGAGCAAGGACACGATTTCAGACAGAGAAACCGGATAGCGCCCGACCGCGAAGGCAACGGCGGTGAGGGCGAGGAGGGCCCCGGCTGCGAGCGCGTAAGGGATGGATCTTGAGGTCATTTCGGTAGCACGCCGGGCTCGCCAAGGAGCGCGTCCAGCTGGGCCGTAGTCGGCTCGCGGTGATAGAAGAGGCGGTGGAACTCGGTCACCTTGGCGCGCAGGTCGACGTCGAAGTCCTGCGGATAGAGCAGCTTCCCGGCCCACCACAGCCCGAGCAGTCGGTTCGCGCCCGGCGGGAAGTCGAACCAGCCGAAGGGCAGGTGCGGCGACAGGTACACGCGCTTTTGCTCCACGGCCGTCACTGCACGCCACCTTGGGTCCGTCCACACCGATTTCCAGAAATTCGGGTCGGTGGTCAGGATCACTTCCGGGTTCCAAAGGAGCACCTGCTCGAACGACACGGTCACGAGGCCGGGGCGTGCGTCGGCGGCGGCGTTGCGCGCGCCGAGCACTTCAAGACCCTCGACGTTGATCGAGCCCTTGCCGCCGGTCTGCAGGCCGGACGCGCTGCGGCCATAGTAGACGAGGGGATGCTCCTTCGCCCTGGAAACCCGCTGCTTTAGGTCCCCAAGCTCCCGCTCATACCAGGCGGCGAGCTTTTCCGCCGGCCCTTCGTTCCCCATCAACTTCCCCAGCGCCCGCAACGTGCCCGGCGTCGATTCGATGCGGCCGTCGAACAGGCCGTAGGGAATCCGCGTCTGCTCCTGCACCTGCGAGGCGAGCGAGGCGAGCGTCGCGCCGGTCGAGCCGACGTCGACGATGAGATCGGTTTTCGCATTGAGCACCACCTCGACGTTCGCGGTGTTGCCGCGCCCGGTCAGCCGTCCGAGCTCGGGCAATTGCGCATAGCGCTCCGGAAAGAACTCGGCCTCGTTCGGCCGCATCGCCCGCGTCCATCCGGTGAGCTTGTCCGGCGCGATCGCGAACACGAGCAGGCTCGCCGGCGGCCCCGCGGCGTACACGCGCTCGACCTTGGCTGGGGGGCGGATTTCTCGGCCTGAGGCGTCCACGACCGTCGATTGCCCGATGCAGCTCCCACTAACAAATATCAATGGCAAGAGCGAGAGGCGCATCACGCGTACCCCACGCTGCGGCGGTCGATCGACACCGCCTTGATGAGAGCGAACACCGGAAGGCCGGGCCGCAGGCCGAGCTCGGAGGCGGACTTGCGCGTGATGCGCGCGAGGAGTGCCGTGCCCTGGAGGTCCAGACGCACGTCGAGGCTCGAGCCTTCGTCGCCCGCAAGCTCGACCACCGTGCCGGCGAGGATATTGCGGATGCTCAGGCCTGCGGGCCGCGCGAGCGCAATCGACACATCGCGCGCGCGCACACGGATTCGGACCTGCTCGCCAGGCAGGGCCTCGACATCGGGAATCTCGAGGGCGCCGCCGCTGAATTCCAGCCGCGCGAGCCCGCTTTCCAGGTCCTGGCCGGCGACGCGCGCCTCGATGACGGCGCCGCCTTCGTGGCGGCCGAGGTAGGGCCGCAGCTCGACCCGGCTCATCATGTCGCGCACGGCGCCGGTGCCCAGCACCTCGCCGTCGGACATGAGAACCACGGAATCTGCGAGGCGCACGACCTCGTCGAGCGAATGGCTCACGTAGACGATCGGGACGCGCACCTCGTCGCGCAGCCGCTCGACGTAGTAGAGGATCTCCGCCTTGCGCGGCGCGTCGAGCGAGGCGAGCGGCTCGTCGAGCAGCAGTACTTCAGGGTTGGCGAGCAGCGCCCGGCCGATCGCGACTCGCTGCTTCTCGCCGCCGGAAAGCGCGCCCGGACGGCGCTCGAGCAGGTGGCCGATGCCGAGCAGCTCGATTGCCTGGTCAAAGCCCACGACATGGTTTTTGTTCTTGTTGAAAAAGTTCCCATATAGCAAGTTGTGACGTACCGTCAGGTGCGGCAGCAGGCGCCCTTCCTGGAACACATAGCCGACGCGCCGCGCATGCGGTGGAAGCTCGATGCCGGCCGCGCTGTCATAGAGCGTCCTCTTTTCGACCGTGATGCGACCCGATTGCGGGCGCGCAAGCCCGGCGATCAGGTTGAGGACCGTGCTCTTGCCCGCGCCGGAGCGGCCGAAGAGCGCCGTGACCCCGCCGCCGGTGGTGAACGCCACGTCGAGGGCGAAGCTGCCGACGCGGCAGCGTACGTCGAATTCAAGCATCGCGACCCGCGGCGCGCTCCGTGGCGCGACGCACCAGGACCTCGGACGCCATCAGGGCCGCTAGCGACAAGACGATCGAGAGCACGCACAGGCGCAGCGCCTGCGCATCGCCGCCGGGCACCTGGGTGAAGGCATAAATGGCGAGCGGCAGCGTCTGGGTCTCGCCCGGAATGTTGGAGACGAAAGTGATGGTGGCGCCGAACTCGCCCAGGCTGCGCGCGAAGGAAAGCAGCATTCCCGTGAGGATACCCGGGAGGATGAGCGGCAGCGTGACGCTCGCAAATACCCACAGGGGCGATGCGCCCAGCGTCGCCGCCGCGGCCTCGAGCCCGCGATCGACGGCGTCGAGCGACTGGCGCACCGCGCGCACCAGCAGCGGCAGGCCCATCACCGCGCACGCGAGCGCCGCGCCGGTCCAGCGGAATATGAAAGTGATGCCGAGGTATTCCTCGAGGAAAGCGCCGATCGGGCCGCGCCTGCCGAAGGCCAGCAGCAGAAAGTAGCCTACGACCACTGGAGGCAAGACGAGGGGTAGGTGTACGACCGCGTCGAGCAGGCTCTTACCGGGGAAGCTGAGCCGCGAGAGCACCCAGGCGAGCGCCACCGCCACCGGCAGGCTTGCGGCGACGCTCCAGAACGCGACCTTGAGGCTGAGGAGAAGGGCGGTGGTCTCGGCCGGCGACAGGCTCCACACGCCCTCAGTTTACGGCGAAGCCGTGCTTCTCGAAAATTGCGCGCGACTTGGGTTGCGAGAGAAATTCGAGGAACGCCGCGGCGCCCGGCTTTGCGGTCTTCAGCGCCGCCACTGGATACACGATCGGCGGATGCGTGTCTGCGGGAAACACGCCCGCGACCATGACGCCGCGCTCGGCCCTGGCGTCGGTCTGGTACACCACGCCGAGCGGCGTCTCGCCGCGCGAAACGAGGGCAAGTGCGGCGCGTACATTCTCGGCGGCGGCTACACGTGGCGCCACCTGGTCCCAGACGCCGAGCTTCTCGAACGCCGCCTTGGCATACTTGCCGGCGGGCACGCTGTTCGGCTCAGCGAGCGCGATCCTTCCGTTTCCCAGCGCCTTTGCGATCGGGAAACCCGGCGCGGGCTGGAGCTTCACCGGCCGCTTCGCCGGGGCGATCAGCACCAGGCGGTTGCCGAGGAGGTTCCTGCGCGTACCCGGCGCGAGCAGGTTCTTCTTCTCGACGTAGTCCATCCACTCGAGGTCGGCCGAGATGAAAATGTCGGCCGGCGCGCCGTTTTCGATCTGGCGCGCGAGCGCCGAGCTGGCGCCGTAGGCGATGACGGGCTTGGTTGGGTATGAAGAGGCTACTTCGTCGAGCGCATCCTTGAGGCTCGCCGCGGCGAGCACGGTCGGCGCTTGCGCCCGCGCCGCAAACGCGAGGATTGCAAAGAGAAGGAATATGGCTAGCCGGCGCAGCATGCGAGCGCTCCCGACATGTTCCCGCGCGCAGGCTGATTCCGGGATGCCGCTTGGAGACGGGCATCCCGGGATTATCCAGCCGCTATTACGCCTTCAGCTCGCGCGCAGTGATTGTGTACTTGAAGTTGTCCGGGTCGAGGCTGTCGAGCCGGTCCTTCCCGGTCTCCGCCTGCGGATACATCAGGAAGCCGACCGCGGGACCGCTCGAACCGGGAAGCTTGACGTCGTGCGCTTCGTTGTAGGCGAGCCAGTTCATCTCCCAGGCGCCGAAGAGCTTGGCCCGCACAGGCGGCACCACCGGATCGGCGAGCGTGGTGGGCTGCGGCTTCTCCTCGAGCACCACCTTCCTGACGTCGGCGGGGTCCACAGGCACCCAGCCGTAGCCGACGAGGAACACCTCGGCACGGCAGTGCTGCGCGCGCGTGACGTTGGGGCTGCCTGCTCCGAGGCTGCGGTAGCCGAAGTCGCTCTTCGCCACCCGCAGGCCGTACACGTCGCGCGCCGGGATGTTGACCGAGCGCGCCAGACCGACGAAGAGGGCGTTGAGGTCGGCGCATTTGCCGCTCAGGTCGCCGGTCTCGAGCATCGCCTTGATGTCGCCGACGCCGCAGCCGCGGGTCTTCGGGTTGCGCTGCGTATTGTCGACAATCCACTCGTAGATGGCGCGCGCCTTGTCGACGTCGGAGCTCTTGCCGCGCGTGATCTCGTAGGCGGTCTTGCGCACGATGCCGTCGGTGGGAATGAGCTCGGTCGGCGCGGTGGCGAACTTCGCCGTGGCCGGGTCGATCTTGATCGCCGGATTGCGTTTGCCGAAGTCGGTGGCGCGGTTGATGGTGGAAAAGGTGCTGACCACCTCGAGCACCGGCGCGTTTTCGGGCCCGCTCCATTCCGACACCACCATCGCGGCGCCGTACTTGCCGTCGCGCTCGAGCCGCGTCGAGCCGTTGCCCGACCAGGTATTGCCGATCACCTTCTGGTAGTCGCTCTGCACCGACGGCACCGGCACCCATGCGCGCGACACGCCCTCCGGCTTCAAGACCTCGACCCGAGTGGTGACCTCGAAAGTGCGCCAGCCCGCCGGCTTCGGATCGAACGGCAGTTGCTGGCCGAAGGCGAAGCGAGGGATCGAGCCGAGCAGCGACGCCGCTGCGCCGGCCTGGATGAAGGAGCGTCTGTGCATACTTTCTCCTGTTGCGGGTACGGTCGGGGGTGAGTCAGCGATCTGACGGAATGCTTGCAGGGAAAACTATAGCAGGTCGTCCCACGGCGGCGTCCCGTCGACCGGCGAGACTTCGCCGGTGCGGTGCGCCCCCACGCCGTGGAGCGTGGCAACCGTATCGTGAAACGCGTCGCCGCGGAGCAACCCGATCAGCAGCTTGCCCTCCCGCCGCTCGAGCAGGTCCTTGTGGACCGCAAAGAAATAGCGTTCGGTCGCGAGGGGTATGAAACCGAGTTCGAACGGTACGGTTGCCGCTTTGATGCCAAGCCCTGCGTCGGCCAGGCCGCTGGCGACATGCGCCGCGACCGCGGCATGGGTGTGCTCCTCGTTCTCGTAGCCATTGATGCGAGCAGGGTCGATCCGGGCCTGGGCGAGCAATTCGTCGAGAAGCATGCGGGTCCCCGAGTCGCGCTGACGGTTGATGAACCGCATGCCGGGCCGCGCCAGGTCCGCCACCGACCCGATGGATTTCGGGTTGCCTTTGGCGAGGATCAAGCCCTGGACGCGCGTAGCTACCCCCACCAGTCGGTGGATTGCCGGGCCAAGCGCCTCGGCGTAGCGGGTCGCGGCGGAACGACCCAGCGGGCCGTCGGTCACGTGGAATCCGGCGACGTCGCAGGCGCCGCGGCGCAGTGCCGCGAGCGCCTCGGCGCTGCCGCGATAGCGCAAGTCGATGCTGATCGAACGCGTCTTGCCCGCGAGCTCGCGCAGCTTCGCCAGGCTGAAATCGTGGCTTGCGTGGATCCGCAGGCTCGGCACGCTGGCCGCGACCGCGTCGTTCAAGGTGCTCGCGAGCTCGGCCGCAAGGTTGTCGAGCTCCGGGCCCAGGCGCGCCTGGGCCCTCTTTCCCGCCCAAAGCAGCTTCGCGCCGAGCGGGCTCAGCTGCGTGCCGCGGCCGCGCTCGATCGTCACAAGCGGTGCGCCGAAAAAATCCGACCATTTCTCGATCAGATTCCAGGCATGGCGGTGCGAGATCCCGGCGGCGCGCGCGGCGGCGGTCAGCTTACCGGTGTGTTCGATCGCGTCCAGGAGGTCAAGGAGTGTGAGGTCCAGCTCCGGCTGGCCGGTCTTGCGGAAGCGCCAGACGGTGCGCAGGTCGACGTCGAAAGGGTGGGGCATACCGAGATGGTAACCAAGTTCTTGATGGTTCTTGCGATTCCGCCGGCACCGCGAGGCCGAAAGCCCTTGGCAAGCGAACATAAGAAACCTTAAGCGATTGTTCTGGGGCGTAACTTGTCCCCGCCTGTTGCAGTCCTTTGCCCCACCACCCGATTTCGCGATGTTACGTTGGCTGCCGTTCGTCTCATGCGCAAACCAGGGGGGGAGAAGGAAATGCTCGGCGCGGCAGGGGTACTGACAGGACATCCAGGCAACGGCGTTGGTCTGCTCTCGAAGGAGCGCATCATCGCCGGCCCGGCATTCAATCGCTGGCTGGTGCCGCCCGCGGCGCTCGCCATTCACCTCTGCATCGGCATGGCGTACGGCTTCAGCGTGTTCTGGCTGCCGCTCACCCGCGCGCTCAATGGCCAGCACCCCGTTTCGTGCCCACCGGACATGTCGTTCTTCGGCGCGCTCTTCACCACCACCTGCGACTGGAAGATCAGCGAGCTCGGCATGGTGTACGCCATGTTCTTCGTGTTCCTAGGCGCGGCCTCCGCCGTCTGGGGCGGCTGGCTAGAGCGCGCCGGCCCGCGCAAGGCGGCCCTGGTCTCGGCGTTTTGCTGGTGCGGCGGCCTGATGCTCTCGGCGCTCGGCATCTACTGGCACCAGCTCTGGCTCGTGCTGCTCGGCGCCGGCGCGATCGGCGGCATCGGCCTGGGCCTGGGCTACATCGCCCCGGTCGCGACCCTGATCAAGTGGTTCCCGGAGCGCCGCGGCATGGCGACCGGCATGGCGGTCGCCGGCTTCGGTGGCGGCGCGATGATCGGCGCGCCGCTCGCCGACATCCTTATGCGCCACTTTGCCACCCCCGCCTTCGCGGGGGCGACGCCCTCCGTGGGGGTGTGGGAGACCTTCGTCACGCTGGCCGTCGTCTACTTCGTGTTCATGACAGCCGGCGCTTTCACGATCAAGGTGCCGGCGTCGGGATGGAAGCCTAAGGGCTGGATGCCGCCCGCGCCGGCGGCCAACAGCATGATCAGCGCGCGGCACGTGCACGTGAAAAAGGCGGTCAAGACGCCGCAGTTCTGGCTCATCTGGTCGGTGCTGTGCATGAACGTGACCGCGGGCATCGGCATCATTGGCATGGCTTCGCCGATGCTGCAGGAAGTGTTCGGCGGCAAGCTGATCGGGGTCGATGCGGCGTTCAACGAGCTTTCGCCGGCTCAGCTCGCGGCGGTGGCCGCGATCGCCGCCGGCTTCACCGGGCTCCTCAGCCTGTTCAACATCGCTGGCCGCTTCATCTGGGCCTCCTCGTCCGACTATCTCGGCCGCAAGCTCACTTACTGCGCGTTTTTCGGCCTGGGCATCGTCCTCTACGCTTCGGCGCCGTGGTCGAGCCACCTCGGCTCGGCGGCGCTCTTCGTCGCGGGGTTCTGCGTGATCCTGTCCATGTACGGCGGCGGCTTCGCCACGATGCCGGCCTACCTCGCCGATATGTTCGGCACCCAGATGGTCGGCGCGATCATGGGGCGGCTGCTTACCGCGTGGTCCGCGGCCGGCATCCTGGGGCCGCTCATCGTGGGCTACCTGCGCGACTACCAGCTGGCGCGCAACGTGCCGCCGGCGCAGGTCTACGACCTCATCGCCTACGTGCTGTGTGGGCTGCTTGCGCTGGGCTTCCTCTGCAACCTGCTGGTGCGCCAGGTGGCGAGCAAGCACTACATGACCGAGGCCGAGCTCGACGCCGAGCGCAAGCTCGTGAACGAGGCTGTGCGCCTCGCCGGACTCAGCGAGACTCAGAAGATGCGTCTCGATCGGACGCCCGCCAGCTGGCTGGTTGGCGCCTGGGCTGCGGTCGGCCTGCCTATCCTGTGGGGTGTGTGCATGACCCTGCAGAAGGCGTGGGTGCTGTTCAGCTAGCCCCGCGCTAGAAGCACCGGCGCGCTATGAAGTTCGCTTCATATCGCGCACGCCCGAGTCGCCGCTTAGCATCCCGGGCGCAGTTTCGGATCCGATGCATTCCATCATTGAGGCCATCCGCGCCGCCTTCGGGCTGATCGCGTCGGGCGATGCAACGCTCGGCGAAATCGTCCTGCTCAGCCTGAGCGTGAGCCTGAGTGCGGTCGCGCTTGCGACGCTGTTCGGTCTGCCGCTCGGCGCGGCGATCGCCGTCGGACGTTTCCCCGGACGGCGCGCGATCATCGTGCTCCTCAATGCGCTGATGGGATTGCCGCCGGTCGTGGTCGGCCTGGTGGTCTATCTCCTGCTCTCCCGCGCCGGCCCGCTCGGCGAGCTGGGCCTGCTTTTCACGCCGGGCGCCATGGTGATCGCCCAGACCATCCTCATCGTTCCGATCATCGCTGCGCTGTGCCGCCAGTCGGTCGAGGACGCGTGGCGCGAGTACGAAGAGCAGCTGCGCTCGCTCGGCTCGAAGGGCGTGGGCGCCGCCCTCACGGTGCTCTGGGACATCCGTTTCTCGCTTCTCACGGCGGTGCTCGCGGGCCTCGGCCGGGCCTCGGCCGAGGTGGGCGCGGTCATGATCGTCGGCGGCAACATCGACGGCGTCACGCGGGTGATGACGACGGCGATCGCGCTGGAGACTTCCAAGGGCGATCTGCCCCTCGCGCTCGGCTTGGGCATCGTGCTGATCGCGATCGTGCTCGCGCTCAACGCCGCCGCGTACCTGGTGAAGGAGGCGGCGCAGCGCCGCTACGGATGATCATGCCCCTGAAGCTAGAGGGCGTTGCCTACCGCGGCATCATCGAGCCGCTCACGCTCCAGCTCGAGGCCGGGCCGGCCACCGTCATCCTCGGCGCCAATGGCGCAGGGAAGAGCGTGCTCATGCGCCTGATGCACGGCTTGCTAACGCCTACCGAGGGAAGGGTCTCTTGGAGCGGCGGAAATCCGCGGCGCCATCAGGCGATGGTGTTCCAGCGGCCGGTGATGCTGCGCCGCTCGGCGCTCGCCAACGTGGTCTACGCGCTGAAGGTTGCCGGCGTCGTCGATGCCCAGCGCGTCGCCATGGGCGCGCTGGAAGAAGTGGGCCTCGCTCATCTCGCGCACCGGTCGGCGCGCGTGCTCTCCGGCGGCGAGCAGCAGCGACTCGCGCTCGCGCGCGCCTGGGCGCTGCATCCCGAGGTGCTGTTTCTCGACGAGCCCACTGCGAGCCTCGATCCCGGCGCCACGCGCGAGATCGAGGCGCTGATCCGCGCTTTCGACGCCGCCGGAACCAAGGTGGTCATGGCGACACATAACCTCGGCCAGGCGCGGCGCCTGGGCGACGAGGTGCTCTTCCTTCACCAGGGACGGCTTGTGGAGCGTACGCCCGTGGATCAATTTTTCGCAAAACCGGCCTCGACCGAGGCCGCCGCTTTCATCAGAGGAGAACTACCGTGGGTTTGACTCGAC
>DASYPG010000407.1:0-4052 GCA_036006885.1 Burkholderiales bacterium
TGATCGGCGCCTACAAGGCCTGCGCCGAGTTCATCCGGCAGATGAAGAAGTCCGGCAGCGCCTCGACCTTCTACAACGTCTCCTTCGTCGGCGCCAAGGCGCTCGCCGACGAGCTCGGCAAGGAAGGCTCGGGGGTGGCGATCTCGCAGGTGGTGCCCTTCCCGTGGGCGCCGAGCATCCCGGTAATCAAGGAGTACCAGCAGCTTTCCGCCAAGGCCGGGCTCAAGGACTACAACTTCAGCGCGGTCGAGGGCTTCGTCGCCGCCAAGATCTTCGTCGAAGGCCTGAAGCGCGCCGGCAAAGACCTGCAGCGCGAGAAGTTCATCGACGCGCTAGAGCGCATGGGCGACGTCGACATCGGCGGCTTCTATGCCGGCTTCGGCCCCACCAACCATAGCGCGTCCAAATTCGTCGAACTGACCATCATCGGCAGCAGCGGCAAGATCCTGAGATAGGGAGATTTACAATGGCAATGAAGCTAGCCCTCAAACTACCTTTCGTCGGCCGGCGCGCGCCGCGGGCAGCAGCCGCGGCGCACGACGAGCCGGTCCGCTCGCGCTCGTGGCTCGCGCGGCCGCTCCCACTCATCGGGCGCCTGTCGACCGCGAAGCAGCTCCAGGTGCTCACCACGGCGCTGGTCGCGTTCCTGGTGGTCGACGCGGCGGTCGTCACGTACGACACGCGCCAGGGCACCTTCGCCACCCTCTATGTGTCGACGGTGGGAAAGATCCGCATGCTCTCGCAGCGCCTGGCAAAAGCGGCGCAGCAGTCCTCGCAGGGTAACCGCGAGGCCTTCAAGCAGCTGCGCGACAGCCGCGACGAGTTCGCGAAATCGGTGAAGCTGCTGCTGGTCGGCGGCATCGCCTCGGGCGTGGACCTGCCGGCTTCGTCCAGCAGCGTGCGTCCGCAGCTCGGCGCGCTCGACAAGGAATGGCAGAAGACCGAGAAGAACGCGGGCCTGGTGATCGGCGAGGAGCGCAACCTCGTGGCCCTGGGCGAGGCGGTGCGCCAGATCAACGCCAACAACCCGGCGCTGCTCGAGCTCGCGGACGAGATCGCGGCGCTCAGCGTGCAGCTCAACGGCTCGGTGCGCCAGAACGCGATCACGGCGCAGCTCGTCATGCTGACGCAGCGGATGGCGAAGAACGCGAACACCATGCTGGCGGGCGACGTGGTCGACCCCGAGGTGGCGTTCCTGCTCGGCAAGGACACCAACACGTTCCGCGACACCCTGCAGGCGCTGCTCAACGGCAACGAGGCCATGCGCATCGGCAAGGTCAGCGACGCCGACATGCGCGCCAAGCTGGCCGACCTCGAGACCGGCTTCAAGCAGTACCAGAAGGCGGTGGCCGAGATCCTCGGCAACATGCAGCGCCTGGTCAACGCGAAGCGCGCCACGCGCGACATGTTCAACGACAGCGAGGCATTGCTCAAGTCCGCCGACGCGCTCGACGAGGGCTACGCCGGCGAGGCCGCGGCGCGCCAGCTCAACTACGCGGTGATGGCGGGCGCCTCGCTCCTCGCTCTGCTCATGCTGCTCGCGATCGGCAAGGTGTGGATCGACGACAGCCGCAAGCGCGCGGAGGAGAGCGAGCAGACGAACAAGTCCAACCAGGAAGCCATTCTGCGCCTGCTCGACGAGATGGAGATGCTCAAGCGCGGCGACCTGACCATCCGCGCCCGGGTGACCGAGGACGTGACCGGCGCTATCGCGGACGCCATCAACTCCACGATTGAAGAGCTGCGCCGGCTGGTGACCGGGATCAACGCGGCGGCCACCCACGTGACGAGCGCGACGGCCGAGGCGCAGTCGGTCTCGGGCCAGCTCCTGCAGGCGGCGCAAAAGCAGGCCACCGAAATCCAGGGCACGGGCCAGTCGGTGGCGGAGATGACGGTGTCGATGCACCAGGTGTCGAAGAGCGCGGGCGACTCGGCCGCGGTGGCCAAGACCTCGCTGGCGGCCGCCGAGAAGGGCAGCCAGGCGGTGCAGAACGCGATCCGCGGCATGAACGACATCCGCGAGCAGATCCAGGAGACCTCCAAGCGGATCAAGCGCCTGGGCGAGAGCTCGCAGGAGATCGGCGAGATCGTGCAGCTGATCTCGGACATTACCGAGCAGACCAACGTGCTCGCGTTGAACGCGGCCATCCAGGCGGCCTCGGCCGGCGAGGCGGGCCGTGGCTTCACGGTGGTCGCGGAAGAGGTGCAGCGGCTGGCGGAACGCTCCGGCGAGGCGACGCGCCACATCGGCGCGATCGTGAAGTCGATTCAGCGCGATACCCAGGACGCGGTGGAGGCCATGGAGCGCAGCACCCGAGGCGTGGTGGACGGAACCAAGACCGCCGACGAGGCGGGCGACGCCCTGCGCGACATCGAGCAGATCTCGACCCGCCTGGCCGAGCTGATCGGCGCGATCTCGAACTCGACCCAGCAGCACGCGGGGGCGGCGGCCAAGGTCGCGGCGAACATGAAGGCGATCTTGGCGATCACCCAGCTCACCACGGAAGGCACGAAGAAGACTGCGGCGTCCTCGCAGCGCCTGACGGCGCTCGCGGACAGCCTGAAGAGCTCGGTCTCGAACTTCAAGGTGGCCTGAGGAGAGGATGTTGAATCCCGATTCGACGCTGCTGTCGTGGATCACCGCCGAGGTCAGCCAGGCCTTGACGGTGGTGCGCGAGCAGATGGCGAAGTTCGGTGCCGAGCCGCAGAACGGCGCGCTGCTGCAGCCCTGCCCGGGCCACATGCACCAGGTGAGCGGCGCGCTGCGCATGGTCGGTCTCGCCGGCGCGACGCGCTTCTGCGAGGCGATCGAAGCCGGGTTCAGCGGCCTCGGCGGCGCGCTTTCCGACGCCGCCACCATCGCGGTGCTCGACCGCTCGGTGCTCGCGCTCAAGGAGTTCGTCGAAGGGCTGGAGCGCGGCCAGCCCAACCAGCCGCTCGCGCTCTACCCGGTCTACAAGGAGCTCGCGGCGCTGCACGGCAAGAGCGCCGGCGGCGAGAAGGATCTATTCTGCCCCGACGTCGGCATCGCCGCGCCGGCGCATCCGTCTCCCGGCGCCGTGCCGAAGGAAGGCGTCGCGCCCTGCGTGAAGGCGCAGCGCGCGCTGTTCCAGCGCGGCGTGCTCGCCTGGCTGCGCACGCCGCCTTCGGGCCTCGACGACATGACCCGCGCGGTGCAGACCCTGCAGCAGCTCGCGGCGCACCTGCCGGAGCCGCGCGCCCTGTGGTGGGCGGCGCTCGGAGTGCTCGAGCTGCTGCGCGAGACCAAGGACGCCGAGTGGCTCGTCCTGGCGAAGCCGCTCCTCAACCGCATCGACTTCCACATGCGCGACCTCGCCGCGGGCGCTGCCCCGGTCAACGAGGCGCTGCTGCGCGAGCTGCTTTACGCCGTGGCCAAGTCGAGCGCGCCGAACGCGCTCGCCAAGGAAATCCGCGCGCTCTACCAGCTCGACACGCTGTTTCCGACGGCGCCCGCCAAGGCCGGCGCGAGCCTCGAGCTCAACACCGAATTCCTTGAGGCCGCCCTCTACGACCTGCACTCCAGGCTGGAGGCGGTCAAGTCGGCCTGGGTACAGTACATCTCGGGCGAGCAGAAGGCGGCGGTCAGGTTCCGCGAGCTGGTGGCCTCGTTCAGGACGAAGGCCGGCGATCTCGGTAACCAGCACCTCATCAAGCTGCTCGAGGCGATCGGCCTGGTGACCAAGCAGCTGCCCGACCCGTATCCGCGGCAGAAGCAGTACATGGTGATCGAGATGGCGTCGGCGTTCCTGCTGGTCGAGAGCGTCATCGACCATTTCGGCAATCCGCCGGAGGACATCGCGCATCAGATCGTGATCATGGGCGGATGGCTCCTCGACTCGGCCAAGGGCAAGTCGACCAACGAGCCGCCCGCCGGCTTGCGCGCCGACCTCGTGCAGAAAGTGGGCGGCCTGCAGCTGCGCGCCCAGGTGGCGCGCGAGGCGCTCTCGAACCTGCAGCACATCGAGCAGGTGCTCGATTCGTTCTCGCGCGATGCGTCGAAGCGCGAGGGCCTCGACGGACTGGGCGCGTAC
>DASYPG010000408.1:0-3083 GCA_036006885.1 Burkholderiales bacterium
AGCCACAAGCCCTTCTACGCGTTCATCGCGGGTCTCGCCACGTCGATCGGCGCCGGCATCTCGATGGCGTTCTCCGAGGGTCTCTCCGACACGGGCGAGCTCACGGGCCGCGGCAGCCCGGTGATCCGCGGCGGCATCACCGGGATCGGAACGTTCATCGGCGGCATCCTGCACTCGCTGCCCTTTCTGATTCCGCGCTATCACGCGGCGCTCGTGCTCGCGCTCGTGGTCGTCGCGTTCGAGCTGGTCGCGCTCGCGGCGCTGCGCTGGCGCTTCTTCGGCACGAGCTTCACCGGCTCGCTCGCGGTCGTCTCCCTCGCGGGAGCCGTGATCGTCGGGGTCAGCGCCCTGTTGGGCGCGAAGGCCTAGGTGTAGGACCCAGCAAGGTTGTTCCTCGTGAGCGTCTCCAGCCGCTGTAGCGGCGGTTGGTGGCCGAGGCTGCCGTGTGGTCTGCAGCGATTGTAGAAGTCGAGCCAGCCGGGGAGGGCGGCGCAGCGTTCGGCGCTGTTGCCGTAGATCGCGCCGTAGGCCCAGCCGCCGAGCATGGTGCGGATGAAGCGTTCGGCTTTGCCGTTGGTGCGCGGCCGGTAGGGGCGGGTGCGTAGGTGCTTGAGTCCGAGTGTCTTGCAGGCGAGCGCGTGCACGACGCCGCGGTAGCAGGAGCCGTTGTCGGGGCATGAAACTCCCGTCCGACCCCGCCGTGAGCATTCGTGCTTCGGGGACACGGGGCGTTGATGGGAGACGCGGACGGGCAGGCCGATATAACCGATGAGCTGCGAGCTCGACGTTGTTCGTGGCCGCCCCTGCGACTTACCCCGGTGTGCCGAGAGCACGAATCCGTCCTTGTCGTGTGTCCCGCCGCGCTCCCGCTCTATCGTCGACGAAAGGGGGGAAGGCGTGCGCGGGTTTGGACTGGATGTGCATCGCGATTTTTGCGAGGTCGCGATCGCTGAAGAGGGTGAGGTCAGGTCGGCGGGTCGGATTGCGACGCGGGTGCCCTCGCTTGAGCTGTTCGCGCAGAGCTTGGTCGCGAGCGACGTTGTCGCGGTCGAGGCGACCACCGGCAGCGACAAGATCGTTTCTGTGCTGCAGGCGCACGGGATTGGTGTCGTGGTCGCCAATACACGCAGGCTGAAGTCGATCAGCGAAGCGAAGGCCAAGACCGATCGCCTCGACGCGAAGACCCTGGCGAGGATGCTCGTCGCAGGTCTGCTCGACGAGGTCTGGACACCCGACGAGCGGACACGGACGCTGCGGCGCGTCACCAACCGACGCGAGCGAATCGTGCGCGCGCGGACGCGAGCCAAGAATGAAGCGCATAGCGTGCTGGGCCGCAACCTCTGCGAGCGACCGCCGGTCACCGATGCTTTTGGCAAGGGCGGTCGGCGCTGGCTGGCCGGACTGGAGCTGCCCAGCGATGAGCGGCTGACACTGGACGGCTGCCTGCGCCAGATCGATTTCCTCGACGGAGAGGTCGCCTCGCTCGACCGCGAGATCGCCAGTCAGGCGCTCGCCTGGCCCGAGGTGCTGCGGCTGATGACGGTCCCCGGCGTCAACGTGCAGACGGCGGCGACCTTCATGGCCTCGGTCGGCGACATCGGCCGATTCCCCTCGCCGCGCAAGCTCGTCAGCTACCTCGGCCTCGACCCACGCGTGCGCCAGTCCGGCAACGCGCCAGCCCATCACGGCCGGATCTCGAAGGCGGGCGCCTCGGAGGCGCGGCACATGCTCGGCGAGGCCGCCTGGAAAGTGACGCTCACGCCGGGGCCACTGCGCGCCTTCTTCGAGCGGATCCGTGCCCGCCGCGGGACGCAAGTCGCCGCGACGGCGACGGCGCGCAAGCTCGTCGTGCTCTTCTGGCACCTCCTCACCCGCCAAGAGGACTACGCCTTCGCCCGCCCAGCGATGACGCGCAACAAGATCCGCCAACTCGAGCTGCTCGCCGGCGCCCGGCCGCAGAAGGGCCGCAAGGGAATCGCCGGCGGCAAATCGAAAGCCGTCTTCGACGCCGAGCGCGAGCTCTCCCGCCAAGCCGAAGCCGCCTACCGGCGACTGATCAGCGACTGGCGCTCCAGCAGCCGCGCGAAAGCGGGTGCGGGCGCGACACCGGGGCGCGCATCTTCTCGGCCCTCGAAGGGCAAAGCCGCGCGGCAGACTCCGTGAAGCCCCAACGGTCTGCGCTTCGCTACGTCAGTCACCCGCACCCACCAGCACTCTGACAAAGGAGCCACCAGCCGTCCAGCACTTGACTTTCATCCGTCGGTCATCACCCGCTCGACGTGGATCCCCTTGGCCCGGTAGTAGGCGACGGCGCGACGCAGGAAGCCGGCCGCGGTAACTGCTTTCTCGTCGTTGAGCACCTCGACGTAGGCGATGCGGGTGGCGTCGTCGACGCAGACGTGGACGTACTCCCAGCCGACCCCGCGTGCGCGGGTGCGCCGGTCGCCATTGACGCGGTGGCCGGGCCTGCCGATCCGGCCGAGCTTCTTGACGTCGATGTGCAGCAGCTCGCCCGGCCGCTTGCGCTCGTAACGGTTGGCCGGCTCCGGCGGCTCCAGCCGCGAGAGCTTGCCCAGCCCGATCCGGGCAAGCACGACCGAGACGGTCGAGAGCGGCATCGCCAGCGTCTCAGCGATCTCGGCCGCGGTCATCCGCAACCGCCTCAGCGCCGCGATGAGCGCGACCCGCTCCTCCGCGGTGCGGCCCGGCACCAGCTCCGGCGCCGACGAGCGATCAACGAGCCCGTCGAGGCCCTCGGCGCGGAAACGCGCGAGCCACTTCGAAACCGTGCGCACGCTCACGCCGGCGGCCTCGGCCGCCCGCGCGAGCGTCCAGCCCTCCTCGACAACGCGCCGCACCAACAACGAGCGGCTATGCAGACAGGTACGGGCGTTAGCGTGCAACTTCATCCGGCGTCCTCCTTGGGACTGGTGGCTTCGACACCCCCAGCCTCCAAGGAGAGCCGGATGGAACAACGCTCTTGGGTCCTACATCTAGCGGCGGTCTAGCGTCTGTGCGCAGCTGACGGGGCTGATGCTTGACAGCACCGGGGTGCGGGGGTCGGGCTGGGTCGCCCCTCCCCC
>DASYPG010000409.1:0-3753 GCA_036006885.1 Burkholderiales bacterium
CACGATCCAGTCGCGCCTTCGCGAGCATCTCGAGACCGGCGCGCATCGCACCGCGGGCGCTACGCACTACGGCTGGGAGATCGCCGCCAACCCGCGCGTCCGCGAGCTCGAGCTGCTGCGCGAATTCGAGCGCTCTCACGGACGGCTTCCCCGCTGCAATTTGCAGGGCGCGTGATCCGCACGATTTCTTGCAGATCGGCCGGACAAGCTTCCTCGCCGAGCGCCTCGCCGGGCGCGAACATCGCGCGCATGGCGCTTCTCTACCGCCGCACCGACGTCGGCCGCAAGGCCTGGGACAAGCAGGAAAGCAGCGTGCCGCTCGAATATCGCCGGGTCCTGGGTCTGTTCACCCACGACACCGATCCGCGCGAGGTGCGCGCGAAGCTCGGCTGGTCCGAGGGCGCGCTGAACGACATCCTCCAGGAGCTCGAGGAGAAGGGCATGCTCGAGCGCTACGAGACCGACGATCGCGTCGACCTCGACTTCACCGGCTCGTTCAGCCTCGCGAACTTTGATCCGGCGCGCGGGCGCGCCTGAGCCCTCAGTCGAGCAGCGCCTCGATCGCCGCCGGGTTGAGCGGCTTCACGATGTAGTCGTCGCAGCCCGCGTCGTGTGCGCGCTTGCGGTACTCGTCCTGGGAATACGCGGTGACCGCGATGATGCGCGTGCGTTCGAAGCCGGGCAGGCGCCGCAACCTCTGGCACACCTCGAAGCCGTTCAGGCCGGGGAGCGCGAGATCGAGAAACACGAACTCGGGCCGCAGTTGCGCCGCCATGTCGACCGCCACATAGCCGTTGATCGCGTAATCGACCTCGTGGCCCAGGTCGCGCAGGATCCATGTGAGGCTGCGCGCAGAGTCGATGTCGTCCTCCACCACGAGCACGCGGCGGTGCGCGGCGACGCGCTGCGACGCCTTGAGCTCTTGCTCGGACGGCGGCTTGAGTTCCTGCTCGGAAATGGCGGCGGGCCTAGGGTTTTTACTAACCCCATATGTTCGAACGAATGCGCGCCGCTCACAAGTGTCGCAAAGCGACTACAAACGGCCCTCGCGTAGCGATCCAGCTACGCGCGTTTCGACGATCCCGTTATGGGTTACTTGAGGCGCCGGATGCGCAGCCTGTCGATGAGGCGCAAGTCGCCTTCGTCGCCTTCGTGCATCTCCATGATCTGGATGCGACCCAGGCGCTCGAGCGCCTGCGCGGCCGCGGCGACGATCTGGAAGCTGCGCAGGCTGGTGGTGTCGTCGGCCCGCACCCACGTGTCGGCACCCACCGGCGTGCGCTGGTACAGCGCGGTGAGATCCGAGACTTCGTTATGCACCTGGGGCGCCATGGCTCTGTACAGCGGGATAAACATAATCACGCGCCCCCGCATTCCACACCATGGCGAGGCCGTTGGGCTGGGTTTCACACTAATTGACACCCGCGGCGGCCGCCGCCGGGATGCCCCTCTGAAGGGTGCCGGCGGGCTCAGGCCGTGAAGTTGGCTTGCAGAAAAAGCTCCTGAAACGTTGCCCACAAGCTCGTCCACTTTGCTTCGAATTCCGCGTTCGTCTTCTGCAGGGCAGAAACGATGATGATCTTCGTCAACTCGCGGCATGCAGCGATTGCCTCTTCCCCGAGCGGACTCTGCCACTCCTTGTCGAGCTCGCTGTGCGTTTCCTTGTTGGCGGAGTCGTACACGTTAATGGCGGTAATGACGTAGTCCGTGCCCAGTTTCTGGCGTTCGACGTGCCCCGCGGAAAACGAGTCCTGCAGCGCGTGAAAAGCGTCTCCGAGCGGCTCCGTCACAAACAGCGGGTCGTAGTAACCCAATGATTCCTTCCAGACGCGCCTCAGGTTGAAAGAGGCCTGCCGGCCGTTTTGACGGATCCAATCCACGGCTTCCTTGTAGGCTGCATCGTACGTCTGCCCGCTTGCGCGCATGAAATGGTGTCTCTGCGCGTCCGGCGTATCGCGCCAATGCGCTAACGTCCAGACGTCGGTCATGTCCCGGTAGACAGTAGGTGTTGCGGTGTCTCCGAGAAACCGACGCATCCACGCCAGGTTCGGCGGCAGCCATTCGATGACCGCTTGAATGGTCTTGGTGCTGAGATACTGGTGACCCGCGGCGTTGTATGCGAGGAGTAGTTGACGCTGTGGCCGCGAGGCGTCGACTGCGATTCTGGGAGAGCAGGATTCGCCGCGACAGCTGGTGCCCGAATCCATGATGGGCTGGTGGTGACCCAAGCCCATCGGCCCCCGATTTGGTCCCATAACTAGGTTCCTCCCTGGCGACACAGGCAGGCTGGCGTGCCGCCCTCTTGTACGGGATTTTGCTCTCAAGCGGGCGCGATCGGCAATGCCGATCGGCAAGGAGTGACGATTGGTGGGTGCTACAGGGATCGAACCTGTGGCCCCTTCCGTGTGAAGGAAGTGCTCTACCGCTGAGCTAAGCACCCGGCCGCGAAGGGCTGCATTCTAGCAAGAAAGCCCTGCCGGCCGAGAGTGGCGAGCTCGTGCGAACCAACCGGTGGTGGCGTACAGTACCCGCTGCGATGCTCGTCTTCCGGCAACTGTTCGACCCGCAGTCGGCGACCTACACTTATCTGCTCGCCGACGGCGCTTCGCGCGAGGCGCTGCTCGTCGATCCGGTGTTCGAGCAGGCGCGGCGCGACGCCGCGTTGATCGAGGAGCTCGGCTTGCGCCTCAAATGGACCCTCGAGACGCACGTCCACGCGGACCACGTCACCGGCGCATGGCTGCTGCGGCAGAAGCTCGGCAGCAGGATCGCGATCTCCGCTGCGAGCGGCGCCGAAGGAGCTGACAATTATCTTCAACCGGGTGAAACCGTCCCTTTTGGGAAAAGGCACGTCGAGGCGCGCGCCACGCCGGGCCACACCGCCGGATGCATGACCTACGTGCTCGACGACGCGTCGATGGCGTTTACCGGCGATGCGTTGCTCATCCGCGGCTGCGGCCGCACCGATTTCCAGCAGGGCGACCCGGGAAAGCTGTTCCGCTCGGTGCGCACGCAGATCTTCTCGCTTCCCGAGGAGTGCATGCTCTTCCCCGGGCACGACTACCGCGGCCTCACCGCCACCAGCGTCGGCGAGGAGAAGCTCTACAACCCGCGCCTCGCCGAGGGCATCCTCGAGCAGGACTTCGTCGGCTACATGAAGCACCTGGGGCTGCCGCATCCGAAGCAGATGGAGCTCGCGGTGCCGGCGAACCTGAACTGCGGCAGGCCGCAAGCCGCTGCGCAGAATCCCCTAGATCCGCAGGGCGATCATGACTGGGCGCCGCTCACCTATACCTTCGCCGGCATCTGGGAGGTGCAGCCCAACTGGCTCGAGGAGCACCTGCGCGACGTGCAGGTCCTCGACGTGCGCGAGCTCGACGAGTTCAACGGGCCGCTCGGCCACATCCCCGGCGCGAAGCTTGTGCCGCTCGGCAACCTTGTTGAAAAGGCCGGCACGCTCGGACGCGAGAAGCCGATCGTGGTGGTGTGCCGCTCGGGCGCGCGCTCGGCGCAGGCGACGCTGATGCTCGGAAAGGCGGGCTTCGAGAAGGTCGCCAACCTCTCCGGCGGCATGCTGCGCTGGCGCACCCAGCGCTTCCAGGTCGAGGGCGGCAGCGACTAGATTTATTTGTTCTTGCGGTAGTCGGCTATTTTCTTCTGCAAGATCCCGGTCTCGTCGCACGGGATGAGGCAGATGCTCTTCAGCGCCGTGAGGTGCTCCTCCGCCTTGGCGACGTTGTTCACCATCAGGTA
>DASYPG010000410.1:0-6501 GCA_036006885.1 Burkholderiales bacterium
ACGTTGGCGCCGTGCTTCTCGCGCAGGGTGCTGCCGACTTCCGCCATGCGGCCGAGCGCGCGGCTCTCGTCCGAGATCTCGGCGACCCCGAGCCCGACCGGGAGCTCCGCGGCCAGGCGGTCCATCACCCCCAGCGCGCCCATGTAGCGCAGGTGTCGTGGGATCGATTTCTCGAGGATCGCGATCACGCCGAATTTGTGTCCGAGAGTGAGCGCCGTGAGGATGCCGCACTCGGCGATGCCGAGCACTGGCTTTCTCGTCGCCTCGCGCACCGAATGCAGCCCCGGGTCGCTGTAGCAGGCGATGACGAATGCGGCATATTTCGAGTCCAGGGATGCGACGGTTTTTGTTAACGGAACAATAACGGAATCCACATGCTGCTGGGTCTCGATGCCCGGGGGACCTTCCTTCAAGGTCGCGGTCTCGATCGCCGGGCCGCCCGCGATGCGCAGCGGCTCGCACGCCGCGTCGATTTCGCGCGTCATGGACTCGGTCGAGTTCGGATTGATGACGAGGATCGTGGCGCTCATGCTTCCCCTCATCTTCCCTTCATCTTCCCTTAGGTCGTGGGAGGGACTATATTGGATCGGGAGGAGGACTGTACATGAATTCGAGACTCGGCCTGGCCGCGCACGGCGGCGCGCTCGCGCTCGCCGCCGTGCTCACGTTGGCGCCGTGCGCGGCGCTCGCGCAGAAGTCGGGCGGCACGCTGCGGATCTACCACCGCGACAACCTGCCGAGCGCCTCGATCCACGAAGAGGCGACGATCTCGACCGTCATGCCCTTCATGGGCGTGTTCAACAACCTGGTCCTCTACGACCAGGGTAAGCAACTGAACAGCGACGACACCATCATCCCCGACCTCGCCGAGAGCTGGTCGTGGGACGCGACGCGCACCAAGCTCACCTTCAAGCTGCGCCAGGGCGTGAAGTGGCACGACGGCAAGCCTTTCAGCGCGAAGGACGTGCAGTGCACCTGGAACCGGCTCACCGGCAAGGATCCCGATGAGTTCCGCAAGAATCCGCGCCAGGTGTGGTGGCAGAACCTGAAGGAAGTAAGCGTCAACGGCGATCACGAGGTCAGCTTCCACCTGAACCGCCCGCAGGGCTCGTTCCTGTCGATGTTCGCCTCGGGCTACACGCCGGTCTACCCGTGCCACGTCTCGACCAAGGAGATGCGCACCAACCCCGTCGGCACCGGGCCGTTCAAGTTCGTCGAGTTCAAGCGCGGCGAGTCGCTCAAGTTCGTGCGCAATCCCGACTACTGGAAGAAGGGCCGGCCCTACCTCGACGCGATCGAGTGGCGCGTGATCGAGAACCGCTCGACCCGCATTCTCGCCTTCATCGCCGACGAGTTCGACCTCACCTTCGTCACCGACGTGTCGATCCCGCTCCTCAAGGACGTGAATTCGCAGGCGCCCAAGGCGGTATGCGAGGTCGCGCCGACTTACGTCTCGAGCAACCTCATCGTCAACCCGAGCGCGGCGCCGTTCAACGATCCGAAGATCCGCCGCGCCATGGCGCTCGCGCTCGACCGCAAGACGATGATCGACATTCTGAGCCAGGGCAAGAGCAACATGAGCGGCGTGATGCTGCCTGCCCCCGAGGGGAATTGGGGGATGCCGCCGGAGCTCCTCAAGAAGCTGCCGGGTTATGGCGGCGACGTGGCGAAGAACCGCGCGGAGGCGCGCAAGATCATGGAGAGCCTGGGCTACGGGCCGAACAAGACGCTCAAGGTCAAGGTCTCGACGCGCAACATCGCGATCTACCGCGACCCGGCGGTGCTGCTCATCGACCAGCTCAAGCAGATCTACATCGAGGGCGAGCTCGAGGTGATCGACACCAGCATCTGGCATGCCAAGGTGACGCGCAAGGAGTTCAGCGTCGGCATGAACCTGACCGGGGTGCCGGTCGACGACCCCGACGTCAACCTCTACGAGAACTATTCGTGCAATTCCGAGCGCAACCTCACGCAGTACTGCAACAAGGAGGTGGACCGGCTGATCGACCAGCAGTCGCAGGAGCCCGACCGCGACAAGCGCAAGAAGCTCGTCTGGGACATCGAGCGGCGCCTGGCGGAGGATCTGGCGCGCCCGATCATCTACTACGACCGCGCCGCCACCTGCTGGCAGCCGCGCGTCAAGGGCTTCGTCCTGCACCACAACAGCATCTACAACAACTGGCGCTTCGAGAACGTCTGGCTCGACCGCTAGGCCGCAGTTGAAAGGGTAAGGAAGGGATCGACGTGTCCGGCTACGTGATCCGCCGGTTCTTTCTGATGCTGGTGACGCTGTTCGGCATCTCGGTCGTGATCTTCGTGATGCTGCGGCTCGTGCCGGGCAACATCACCGACATCATCTTCGACTCGGCGGGGTTCGTGAACCCGAAGCAGAAGCAGAGGATCGAGCGCGAGCTCGGCCTCGACCAGCCGATCGTGGTCCAGTACGGGCGCTGGATCGGCGGCCTCGCGCGCGGCGACCTCGGCTACGCCTATGTCTCGGAGAAGCCCGCGATCCAGGAGATCGCGCCGCGCATTCCGGTGAGCGCCAAGCTCGCGGGGCTGGCGCTCGTCTTCTCGACGCTCTTCGGCGTGACCCTCGGCGTGCTGAGCGCGGTGCGCCAGGACACGACCTTCGATTACGTGCTGCGGGTGGTGAGCCTGAGCGGGCTCTCGCTGCCTTCGTTCTGGCTGGGCCTGCTCATCCTCATGGCCTGCGTGCAGTGGTTCGGCTGGATCCCGATCTACCGCAGCACGCCGGAGAGCTTCTGGAAGGAGCTCGGGCTGCTCGCCATCCCGGCCGCGGCGGTCGGGTTCCGCAGCTCCGCGCTGGTGATGCGCCTCACCCGCTCCTCGATGCTCGAGGTGCTGCGCCAGGACTATGTGCGCACGGCGCGGGCGAAAGGCGCCCCGGAGCGCTCGGTCAACTACCGGCATGCGCTCGCGAACGCGCTGCTGCCCGTCGTCACGATCGTCGGCATCGAGGCGGCGTTCCTGATCGGCGGCCTGATCGTCACCGAGACGGTGTTCAACATCCCGGGCGTGGCGCGCTTCCTGGTGGAGGCGATCCGCTGGCGCGACTACCCGATCGTGCAGAACCTCGTCATGTTCATCGCGCTCATCGTGGTGCTGGTCAACTTCATCGTCGACATGCTCTACGCGGTGCTCGACCCGCGCATCAAGTTCGGATCCTGAGGATGGAGGCTACGCTCTACTTCGTGCGGCGCTACCCGCTCGGCGCGATCGGCGCGGTGATCATGGCGCTTTTCGTGCTCACGGCGCTCTTCGCCGGAACGATCGCGCCCTTCGACCCGACGGCGACCGACGCGCCGGCCTCGCTCGCCCGGCCCGGCGGCGTGCACCTCCTCGGCGCCGACTTCATGGGCCGCGACGTCTTCAGCCGCATCGTCCACGGCGCGCGCATCTCGCTCGCGGTGGGCCTGTGCGCGACCGCGCTCGGCTGCCTCATCGGCGTCGCGATCGGCCTCGCCTCGGGCTACCTCGGCGGGACCTTCGACCTGCTGGCGCAGCGCCTGATCGACATCCTGCAGTCGCTGCCGCTCCTCGTCATGGCGCTGGTGATGGCGGCTTCGCTCGGCCCCTCGCTCACCAATACCATCGTGGCCATCGCCATCCCGCTGGTGCCGAACGTGGCGCGCATCATCCGCTCCAACACCCTTGCGCTGCGCGAGATGCCGTTCGTGGAGGCCGCGCGTGCAGTCGGCATGAGCGAGGCGCGCGTCGCGCTGCGCCACGTGCTGCCGAACACGCTGGCGCCGCTCATCGTGCTCGCCACAGCGCAGGTCGGCTCGGCGATCCTGGTCGAATCGGCGCTCTCGTTCCTCGGCCTCGGCATCCCGGAGCCGCATCCGTCGTGGGGCCGGATGCTCTCGGAATCGGCGGCGGAATACGTGCGCACCGCGCCGTGGCTCGTGATCTATCCCGGCATCGCGATCAGCCTGGTCGTGTTCGGCACCAACCTCCTCGGCGACGCGATGCGCGACGCGCTCGATCCGCGCCTGCGCAAATGAGCACGCCGATGCTGGTGGCGGAAAACCTGCAGACCCGCTTCTACACGCGCGCGGGGGTGGTGAAGGCGGTGGACGGCGTGTCCTTCGCCCTCGGCCGCGGCGAGACCCTCGCCATCGTCGGCGAGTCGGGCTGCGGCAAGAGCGTCACGGCGCTCTCCCTCATGCGCCTGGTGACCGATCCGCCGGGACGCATCGTCGGCGGCTCGGTGCGCCTCGAGGGCACGGAGCTGCTCGCGCTCGACGAAGCGGCAATGCGCCGGGTCCGCGGCAAGCTCATCTCCATGATCTTCCAGGAGCCGATGACTTCGCTCAACCCGGTGATGACCATCGGGCGGCAGATCGGCGAGTCGCTGGTGCTGCATGAAGGGCTGTCGCGGCGCGCCGCGCTCGGCCGCGCGATCGAGCTCCTGCAGCTCGTCGGCATTCCGGAGCCGGCCCAGCGCGCGCGCGAATACCCGCACCAGCTCTCGGGCGGCATGCGCCAGCGCGCGATGATCGCCATGGCGCTCGCCTGCCGTCCCAGGGTCCTGATCGCCGACGAGCCGACCTCGGCGCTCGACGTCACGATCCAGGCGCAGATCCTCGAGCTGATCGGCAGGCTGCAGCGCGAGCTCGGTACGGCGATGATCATGATCACGCACGACCTCGGCGTGGTCGCCGAGATCGCCGAACGGGTGATCGTCATGTATGCGGGGCGCAAGGTCGAAGAAGCGGCCGTCGGCGAGCTCTTCGCCCGGCCGCTGCACCCGTACACGCGCGGCCTGATGAATTCGATTCCGCGCGGCGCAGCAGCACGGCTCCAGGAAATCCCGGGCATGGTGCCGGCGCTCTCCAACCTGCCGCCGGGCTGCGCGTTCGCGCCGCGCTGTCCGCAGGCAAGCGCGAAATGCCGCAGCATGGAAATTCCGTACGAGGAAAAGCAACCCGGCCACTGGGCGGCCTGTCTCTATGCCTAGCGTGTGTATGCCTAGCGTCCTCGAAGTCGAAGATCTGAAGACCTATTTCCCGGTGCGAACAGGGCTGCTCCGGCGCACCGTCGGCCAGGTCCACGCGGTCGACGGCGTGAGCTTCGCCATCGGCGCCGGCGAGACCCTCGGCCTGGTCGGCGAGAGCGGCTGCGGCAAGACCACCGTCGGCCGCAGCGTGCTGCGGCTGATCGAGCCCACCGCCGGCGTGATCCGGCTCGGCGGCCGCGACATCACCCGGCTCGGGCGCGCCGAGCTGCGGCCCTTGCGGCGCGAGATGCAGATCATCTTCCAGGACCCGTTTTCCTCGCTCAACCCGCGCATGCGGGCGGGCGACATCGTGGGCGAGCCGCTTAAGGTACACGGCACGGTACACGGCACTGTCCCGGCCGCCGAGCGGCGCGACCGGGTCGCGGCGCTCTTCTCGCGCGTGGGCTTGAGCCAGGCGCAGATGGACAACTATCCGCACCAGTTCTCGGGCGGCCAGCGCCAGCGCATCGGCGTGGCGCGCGCGCTCGCCCTCAACCCGAAGCTCATCGTCTGCGACGAGCCCGTGTCGGCGCTCGACGTCTCGATCCAGGCCCAGGTCATCAACCTGCTCACGGACCTGCAGCGCGAGCTCGGGCTTTCCTACCTCTTCATCTCGCACAACCTCGCGGTGGTGGAGCACATCAGCCATCGCATCGTGGTGATGTACCTCGGCCGCATCGTCGAGCACACCGACCGGGAAACGCTGTTCCGCAGGCCGCTGCACCCCTACACCGAGGCGCTGCTCGCCGCGGTGCCGGTGCCCGATCCGGCCGCGCGGCGCGCGAAGCGCGTGCTGCAAGGCGACGTGCCGAGCCCGCTCCATCCGCCCGCCGGCTGCCATTTCCACACGCGCTGCCCCTACGCCGAGGCGCGCTGCAGAAGCGAGACGCCGCGGCTGCGCGAAATCGAACCCGGCCATCACGTGGCCTGCCACCTGCGCTAACGTACGCGCATGGCAAGCCCGGTCACCGAAGCGGCGCAGCGCATCTTCGCCGACCTGGCCGATCCGCAGGCGGTAAACCGTGACGCGAGCGGCGCGTGGAAGGCCCCGCTCTGGCGCGCGCTCGAGGAGGCGGGCCTGACCCTCGCGTGGGTGCCCGAGGCGCTGGGCGGCGCGGGCGCGCGGCTCGCCGAAGGCTTCGAGGTGCTGGCCGCGGCGGGACGCTATGCGCTCGCGGCACCGCTCGCCGAAACGCTGCTCGCCGGCTGGCTGCTGGCCCGCGGCGGGCTCGCCGCGCCCGCGGGCATGATGAGCCTCGCTCCGGCGCAGCCCGCGGAGCCGATCGCGCTCGACGTCGAAGGCACGCTGCGCGGCCGTGCCCGGGCAGTGCCCTTCGCCCCCGAGGCGGCGCATTTCGCGGTGCTCGCGCAAGGCGCGAACGGCGTGCACGTCGCGCTGGTCGAGGCGCGGGCCTGCAAGGTGGACGCGGGGAAAAATCTCGCCGGCGATTCACGTGGTGAGGTGGTTTTTGATGGGA
>DASYPG010000411.1:0-2425 GCA_036006885.1 Burkholderiales bacterium
GTGCGCGCGCATCCCGGCAAGCTTTCCTACGCCTCGGCCGGGTATGGCACCACGTTCCATTTCTGCGGCGAGATCTTCAAGGACGAGACGCACACCTTCATCCTGCACGTCCCGTATCGCGGCGGCGGCCCGGCGCTGCAGGACACGCTCGGCGGCCAGGTTGACATGAGCTTCCCGACGCTCGCCGCGGCGCTGCCGCACGTGCGCTCGGGAAGGCTGCGGGCGCTCGCCATCACGGACAACCGCCGCTCGAAGCTCCTGCCCGACGTGCCGACGCTGGACGAGGCAGGCGTGAAGGGATTCTATTTCGTGCAGTGGCTGGCGCTCCTCGCGCCGGCCGGCACGCCGCCGGAGCTCGTGAAGCGCCTGAACCAGGCGCTCAACGCGGCGCTGGGGAACAAGGAGCTCCTGGGCAAGTTCGACGCCCAGGCGATGGAGCCCTATGTGACCACGCCGGAAGAAGCCGGCAAATTCCTGGCGAGCGAGGTGCAGCGCTACGCCCGCGTCATCAAGGCACGCGGCATCACCGCGGACTAAAAGGGCCCCTGCCCTAGCCGCGCTGCATCAGCGCGCAGCGCCAGCGCTGCCGCGTGGCGTTGAACGGGTCGATGCTCATCCGCGCGGCCGGCGCGTTCTCGGGGTCGTGATGGATGATGCCGGTCGCGTCGGTGCCGATCATCACCGATACGTGTCCGTACCGGCCCGTCACCTGCTTCATCCAATAGAACAGGATCGGCCCGCGCGTGCGCAGCCGGTCCTCGAGCTCGATCAGCGAGTACTGATGCGCCGTATCGCAGCGCGGAACCCCGTTCCACTGCTCCTGCTGAGCGAGCAGCTCGTGGTCGCTTGAGCCGACGTTCGCCGGGCCGTGGCCCGTGGCCTGCGCTCCGAGCACCCCACCGCCGAGATCGCGCCGGGCGAGATCGGGCGGCGAGACGCGGGGAGCGGTGCGGAAGTGGTGCGCCAGCATGGAGGCGCATGCGTACCAGCAGCCCGCGGGGTCGTATTGCGCGCCCGGCGCCGCCAGCCCCACGAATACAGTCTTGAGCAACACCGCCATCCTGCGGCGCGCCTCCCTTTCGATGGGCAGTAACCCTACACCTCTTCGGGCCGGGGTGCAGCGGCCGCAAAACTTGATCGAGGTCAAAACAGCGCTCACCACGGCGCTCACCATGGACGTACAGACTACGACCAAGGGAGACTCACCATGCTGCTCTTCACGAGAGATGATTTCAGGATCAGGGCCGAAAACTTCGACCTGACCAAAGGCGCGAACATCGTGCGCATCGCGGCGGGGGCGTTCATGTTTCCGCACGTCGCGGGCAAGTTCGCCGCGATCGGCTCGCTCACGCTCAAGGCCGGCACGGTGGGCTTCTTCGCCAAGGCCGGGATGACGCCGCCGGAATTCTGGGTGTATCTCGCGGCGACCTCCGAGCTCATGGTGGGGATCTTCCTGGTGCTCGGCCTGTGCACGCGCTATGCGGCGCTCGGCGGGGCCGCCGTCCTCGGCATCGCGGTCTACGCCCTGCAGACGGTGAAGGGCTTCTCCGGGTGGACCTGGAATACCGGCGGCTATGAATATCCGGTGTTCTGGGCGCTGGTATGCGCCGCCATCGCGCTCGAGGAGTTCAAGGCGCTGCGCGGCGCGGAGCGGCGCGCGATCGCACTGAGCGGAACACCGCGGCTCGCCACCTGAGAGGTCTGCTATGCTCCCGGCCCCAACCGGCCGGGAGCGCACAGTGGATCTCAAACTCGAGCGGAAGAACGTCCTCATCACCGGCGGCAGCAAGGGCATCGGGCTGGCCTGCGCGCAGGCCTTTCGCGCCGAGGGCGCGCGCGTCGCGATCGTCTCGCGCTCGCGCGAGAATCTCGAAGCCGCGAAGAAAGTGCTCGGCGAGGCCTACACGATCGCCGCCGACCTGACCGACCCGGCGGCCGCGGCCGCCATGGTGGAGCGCGTGGAAAGGGAGTTCGGCCCGCTCGACATCCTCGTCAACTCGGCCGGCGCGGCGAAGCGCACCGACGCCGAGGACCTGAGCCCGCAGTCCTGGCGCGCCGGCATGGACGCGAAGTACTTCAGCTACATCCATGTCATCGACCCGGTGGTGAAGCGCATGGCGGCGCGCGGCCGCGGCGCGATCGTGAACATCATCGGCAACGGCGGCAAGCTTCCCGCCCCCACGCATCTTGCCGGCGGCGCCGCGAACGCCGCGCTCATGCTCGCGACCGCCGGTCTCGCCGGCGCCTACGCCGCCAAGGGCGTTCGCGTGGTGGGGCTCAATCCCGGCCTCACCGAGACCGGGCGCGTCGCCGAAGGCATGAAAGCCGAAGCGAAGCGTCAGGGCATCAGCGAGGACGAGGCGCTCAAGCGCGCCACGAAGAACCTGCCGCTCGGACGCATGCCTCAGCCCGACGAGCTCGCCGA